>JBATES010000139.1:0-16711 GCA_049664145.1 Smithella sp. | reverse complement strand
AGTCCCACGGGGAGTTGAACCCCGGTTTCCGGCGTGAGAGGCCAGCGTCCTAACCACTAGACGATGGGACCGTTTTGAAGGCAAAATCTCCGGCTGATTTTGAGTCTTATTTCAGACTCAGTCTGATGCGTCAACACAAAGTTCCTGCTCAATTGAGGGTTGAGTATCTATTGAATCGGCCTGTAAAAGTCAAGGTAAAAGTGGGACGAATCTGAATATAAACTTGTCAAAATAGAGACAAATTAACTGCCGGATTCAATGTACGCTATCGCATTATTTATCTTTTTGATGACGCGATCCTTTCCCAGGGTGGCCATGACTTCATCAATGCCCGGGCTGACTGTCTTCCCGGTCAACGCAACCCGCAGAGGCTGGGCAATGATTTTAAATTTTATGTTCCGCTCTAAAATAAAGTTTTTCAGAAATTCTTCAATGCCTTCTTTGCTGAAATTCCCGACAGAAGGCAAAGCGCTGACCATCGCTTTCAGATGTTCGGAAATATCAGTTGTCAGAAACTTTTGTGCCGCCTGTTCTTCATATTTTATTTCGTCGGCAAAATAGAAGTCCGCCGCATTCGCCAGCTCCACCAGTGTTTTCACCCTCGGTTGTAAATCTGTAATAACTTTTCCCGTAAATCTCGGGTCGCGGGTATCAAATACCGCGGGCCAGAGTGGTTTCATCTCTTCCATTAACCGTTCAGAAGATGATTCCTTAATGTAGTGCGCGTTGAGCCACAAAAGTTTATCAGGGTTGAAAATGGCCGGCGATTTACCCACTGCTTCCATGCGAAAAAACTCTATCAGTTGTTGCAGCGAAAATATTTCCTGATCACCATAAGCCCATCCCAGGCGCACCAGATAATTGACGAGTGCTTCCGGAAGATAACCCATTTCTTTGTACGCCATGACGGAGGTCGCTCCGTGACGCTTGCTCAGGCGGGTCTTATCGCTTCCCAGAATCATGGGGACATGCGCGAATTTGGGAATATCAAAACCCAGCGCCTTATAAAGAAGAATCTGACGCGGGGTGTTGTTGACGTGATCATCCCCGCGAATGACATGGGTGATATTCATCAGGGCGTCGTCGATAACCACCGCAAAATTGTACGTGGGATAACCATCGCTGCGCTCGATAATCAAATCATCAAGTTCTTCGTTATTGAAGACAATGTTGCCCTTGATCAGATCTGCAACAACGGTTGAGCCATCCTGTTTGGAGCGAAAACGCACAACGCTGTTTGCCGATTTGGTCAGCTTTTTGCCGCGGCAAGTGCCGTCATATTTCGGCTTTTTACCTGTTGCCAGCGCCTGTTTTCTTTTGGTTTCCAGTTCTTCCGGCGTACAGATACAATAGTACGCCTTGTCTTCCCGGATCAGTTTCTGAACCATGTCGCGGTGCAGCTCAACGCGCTGAGCCTGAAAATAGGGACCATCATCCCAGTTTAATCCCAGCCAGGTCATCGCATCAAGGATGGCTTTGGTTGATTCTTCGGTGGAACGCTGCTGATCCGTGTCTTCGATCCGTAAAACAAATTCGCCGCCGTGATGGCGGGCATAAAGCCAATTAAAAAGGGCTGTTCTCGCGCCGCCGATATGCAGAAATCCTGTCGGTGAAGGAGCGAAACGGGTTCTTATTTTTTCCATTCTGTTTTCCTTATGTTTTTCAAGTCTTATAGGGTGGATCATGTAATTTTGTCAAGTGTCTTGAACATTTATGAATTGATAAGCCGGACAGAATTGTGCTGATGGTCAAAAAACAGATAAAATTTAATTGTTTAATGTGAAATCCTATCATGCAAATTGTTCTTGACAACGCCGGAATTTTATAATTTACTTCACAGGTTAAAATACGTAACCGGTATTTTCGGCGGCAGGCTTTATGGCTAATTCTTTGAAAATTAACGTTTTTTTGATTCCGGAAGAGGGACAACACTTCGTTTTCTCCGAGGGGGATGCCTGGTTTAAGAGCTGTTTTCAGGAAGGAGATCTTCCTGATTTTTCTCTGGACAAGGCGGATGTCGATTGTCTGATTACAAAATCTTCAGGAACCGTTTTTATCAAAGGAGCGTTTTCCGCACTGATCGATATTTCCTGCAGCCGTTGCCTGGAAGATGCAAAGCTGACCATCGGCAGCGATTTCGCTTACACGCTTGTTCCGGCGAAAACCGAGACGACCGGAGAGATGGAGCTGAAACCGGAGGAGCTGGAGATAGGCTACTATAACGGCGATTTTATTGATCTCACGCCGATCATCTGTGAGCAGATCATTTTGCAGATACCGATTAAGGCACTTTGCCAAGAGGAATGCAGGGGCTTGTGTCAGCAGTGCGGGTCAAATTTGAATATTTCGTCCTGCAATTGCCATACGGAAGCTGTGGACAGCCGGCTGGCCGTGTTGAAAAATATTGTAATAAAAAAATAAAAGAGAAAAAGGATAATTTTTATGCCAAATCCAGTAAAGAGACATTCTAAAACCAGACGTAATCAGAGAAGGGCAAACGATTTTCTGAAATCACCTTCTATGTCATTATGCCCGCAGTGCAATGAACCCAAGATGCCTCATCGCGTCTGTCCCACCTGTGAAACCTACAGGGGCAGGGAATACAGAAAAGCGGAAAAAAATGACTAGAGCGTCTTTGAAGTCATAATCATCGTATGGCTTTTATATTCATCTGCGAGAGGAAACATCTTCAACCTGATTGAATATGAACAAGCCTGTGTTAGCAGCTATCTGCTTTTTTAAACTTAGAAAAAATAGTCATTGACCGTATTTTCGGGGCTATTAATGATTGGGGGAGGATTTTCATGACGTTAGAAGAAAAAGTCATTAAAATAGTTATGGAGCAACTGGATGTAAACCAAGAAGAATGTGTTTTGGAAGCATCTTTTGTTGACGATTTAGGGGCGGATTCTCTGGATATCGTCGAGCTCCTTATGGAAATGGAAGAGGCTTTTGACATAGAGATCGCTGATGAAGAACTGGAAAAGATTGCAACCATTCAAGATGTCGTCGATTTCCTCAGACAGAAAGGCGCTGAATAAAAGCCTTAAGGATTTTTGCCAATGAAAAGGCGCGTTGTTGTAACAGGTCTCGGTGCCTTGACTCCCCTGGGAAATTCAGTCAATGAATCGTGGGAAAAGGCTATTGCGGGTAAATCAGGCATCGGCCCGATTACAAAGTTCGACAGCAGTGCTTATAAAACCAGAATAGCCGGTGAAATAAAAAATTTCGATCCCCTTCAATATGTCAGCAAACAGGAAGTCCGTCGTTATGATGCCTTCATCCTTTATGCTCTCGCCGCGGCGGAAATGGCCATGGCTGACGCAAAACTTGCGATCACTTCTGAATTTGCCGAACGAGCCGGCGTGATTATCGGCTCCGCCATCGGCGGCTTGGCCACGATCGAAGAAGAATTCAAAAGTCTGCTGGAGAACGGCCCCCGCAAAATTTCTCCCTTTGCCGTTCCGGCCATCCTGGCCAATCTGGCCTCCGGTCATGTTTCCATAAAATTTGGAGCCAAAGGACCCATCAATTGTGCCGTTACTGCCTGCGCGGCGGGAACATCGGCCATCGGAGACGCTTACAAAACTATTGCCCATGGGGATGCCGATGTGATGATTACCGGCGGAACGGAAGCGGCGGTAACGCCTCTGGCGGTCGGCGGCTTCGGTTCGATGCGCGCTCTTTCGGTGAAAAACGATGAACCGCAAAAAGCCAGCCGTCCGTTTGACAAAGATCGTGACGGTTTTATCATCGGCGAGGGTTGTGGAATAGTCATTCTTGAGGAATTATCTTTTGCATTGGACAGAGGCGCTCGAATTTACGCGGAACTTGCCGGTTACGGCTGTACATCCGATGCTTTTCATATGGCTGCTCCGCCGCCCGGTCATGAAGGCGCCGCCCGCAGTATGCAGTTAGCCATAAGAAACGCGGGATTGAATCCAGAAGAGGTTGACTATATCAACGCGCACGGAACATCAACGCCGCTCAATGATTTGTACGAAACACAGGCCATCAAATCTCTTTTTGGTGAACACGCAAAAAAATTAATGGTGAGCTCCACCAAATCCGTGACCGGTCACATGCTGGGCGGAACAGGGGGCGTGGAGGCCATTTTCACGATTAAGGCCCTGCAGGAAGGCATTATTCCGCCAACCATTAATCTGGATAATCCCGGCGAGGAATGCGATCTTGATTATGTGCCCAAAGTTTCCCGTCACAGAGAAATCAATACGGCAATGTCCAATACATTTGGTTTTGGCGGTGTCAATGCCGTCCTGTTATTCAAAAAATTCAAAGATTAAGGTTTCAACCTTTATATAAATTCAGAACGAAGGAGAAAATATTTTTCATGTCTTTTTTAGAAAAAGTTGATTTGGAAGTCAGCCAGGCCATTGACCTGGAAACGCGCCGTCAGACCGGGAAAATAGAACTGATTGCTTCGGAAAATTTTGTCAGCGAAGCGGTACTGGAAGCGCAGGGCTCCGTGATGACCAATAAATACGCTGAGGGTTATCCGGCAAAACGTTATTACGGCGGTTGTGAATATGTAGATATCGTGGAACAACTGGCGATTGATCGCTGCAAAAAACTTTTCGGCGCGGATCATGTCAATGTGCAGCCGCATTCCGGCACGCAGGCGAATATGGCCGTGTATTTTGCCGTCGCGCAGCCGGGCGACACGATCCTGGGCATGAATCTGTCTCACGGCGGGCATCTCTCTCATGGCAGCCCCGCCAATTTCTCCGGAAAGTTTTATAAGATTGTTTCCTACGGTGTGCGCAAGGATACAGAGACGATTGATTTTGAAGACCTGGAAAAACTGGCCAAAGAGCATAAACCCAAGATGATCATCGTCGGCGCCAGTGCTTATCCGCGGACACTTGATTTTGAAAAATTCCGGAAAATCGCCGATGAAGTCGGCGCGGTGATTATGGCGGATATCGCGCACATCGCCGGTCTGGTCTGCACGGGACTGCATCCTTCTCCTGTCCCGGTTTGTGAATTTGTCACGACCACGACCCACAAGACATTGCGCGGACCGCGCGGCGGTGTGGTCATGTGCAAGGAAGCATACGCCAAAACGCTCAACAGCCGGGTTTTCCCAGGCATGCAGGGCGGCCCGCTGATGCATGTCATTGCGGCCAAGGCGGTTGCTTTCAAAGAAGCGCTCCAACCGGACTTCAAAACCTATCAGCAGCAGATCATCAAAAACGCCCAGGCCATGGCGGATGAGCTGAAGAATCAGGGATTCAGACTGGTTTCCGGCGGCACGGATAATCACCTGATACTGGTCGATTTAACGGATAAGAATGTCACGGGCAAGGATGTTCAGGAAGCGCTGGACCTCGCCAGCATTACCGTCAATAAAAACGGCATCCCCTTTGACACCAAAGGCCCCCAGGTAACCAGCGGCATCCGGGTCGGTACGCCGGCGGTGACGACCCGAGGGATGAAAGAAAATGAGATGCGTCTGATTGCCTCGTACATTGCCGATGTTGTGAAAAACATCAACAACGAGCAGAAGATCAATGCGGTTGCCGGGCAGGTGAAAAAACTTTGCGATCAGTTCCCTCTTTACCAGGGTAGATTGAAATAATGAAGAATCATGGTTAATAAGAAATCATCGGCGGCCGGATTACCGGAGAAAAAGAAAACAAGACCAGACTGGGACAGCTATTTTCTGGACATTGTCGAGCTTGTTTCGAAACGCAGTACCTGCTGCCGTCGTTCGGTCGGGGCCGGATTGGTGCGCGATACCCGGATACTGGCCACCGGATATAACGGCGCTCCTTCCAATTTGCAGCACTGTCTGGATATCGGATGCCTGCGCGAGCAGATGAAAGTTCCTTCCGGTGAGCGCCATGAATTGTGCCGCGGCCTGCATGCGGAACAAAACGCGATTATTCAAGCAGCGCTTCACGGGGTCAGCACCAAAGGTTCAACGCTTTACTGTACCAATCATCCCTGTGTCATCTGCGCCAAAATGATTATTAACGCCGGCGTAACCCGGATCATTATTCGCGACGGCTACCATGATAAACTGGCGGCTGAAATGCTGAGCGAAGCCGGGATCAAAGTTGAACAATGCGAGAACGTGAAGGTTAGAGAATCATGAAATGTCCGTTTTGCGGTCACCCGGAAAATAAAGTCATTGATTCACGCATCAGCAAGGACGGCAAGGCCGTGCGCCGTCGCCGCGAATGCCTGGGTTGCAGCAAGCGTTTTACCACGTATGAATATGTGGAAGATGTCCTGCCAATGGTCGTAAAAAAAGACGGCCGCCGCGAACAGTTTGACCGGCAGAAAATTATGACCGGCATCAAAAAAGCCTGCGAAAAACGACCGATCAGCATGGACGACATCGATCGGCTTGTGGAAAATGTGGAACAGGCTTGCCAGGAAGCCCAGAACGAAGAAATTTCTTCCACGCTTATCGGGGAAAAAATAATGCAGGAGTTGAAAACCTTCGACGGCGTTGCCTATGTGCGTTTTGCTTCTGTGTATCGGCAGTTTCGCGATGTCGGAGAATTCATGTCCGAACTGAAAGATTTGTTAAGTAAAGGTAAAAAATAATCATGTTTACCGGAATCGTGGAAGGATTGGGCAGGGTAAAGCGTCTGACAATGAAAGGCGCGGATGCGGTTCTGGAAATTGAATCAGGAAGCAATCTGGCGGAAGTGTCACTTGGCGACAGCATTGCCCTCAACGGCGTCTGCCTGACCGTCACCTCCAAAAATCAAAATAATTTTCAGGCGGACGTTTCCGCGGAAACGCTTTCCAGAACAACGCTTAAGTTATTGAAGGCCGGCCATCAGGTCAATCTGGAAAAATCGCTACGGGTCGGTGGATTTGTCGGCGGCCATTTTGTGTTAGGGCATGTTGACGCGATCGGCAGAATTCTTTCGCAGATGCAAAAATCCGGCTCGCTCATACTGGCGATAGAAATGAACGAAAACATTGCCCGCTACATCGTGGAAAAAGGATCGGTGGCCCTTGACGGCATCAGCCTGACAGTGAACAGGCTTGAAAAAAGCAGGTTTTATGTTAATATCATTCCCCATACGGCGGCCAACACGACGCTGATGATAAAAAAAGAAGGCGACCTGATCAACATCGAAACGGATATTCTGGGTAAGTATGTAGAAAAATTAATGCAATCGAGCAAGGGAATCGATAAGGATTTCCTGACCAAGCATGGTTTTTAGATCAATAAGGAAAATAAAATGGCAATCAGCACTATTGAAGAAGCAATTGAAGACATCAAAAACGGAAAAATGGTAATTCTCGTTGATGATGAAGATCGGGAAAATGAAGGTGATCTTTTCATGGCGGCACAATTTGCCACGGCCAAAACGATCAACTTCATGGCCCGTTACGGGCGCGGCCTGATCTGTTTAACCCTGAATGAAGATATGGCGGATAAGCTGCATCTGAAACAAATGGTTCAGGATAATCAGGCGCGTTTCGGCACGGCGTTTACCATTTCCATAGAAGCGCGACACGGTGTCACCACCGGTATTTCTGCCGCGGATCGAGCGACAACCATTCAGGCTGCCGTCAATCCGCAGGCCAAGCCGGACGATCTGGTCAGCCCCGGCCACGTGTTTCCCATTCGCGCCAAAGAAGGCGGCGTTCTGGTGCGCACGGGACAGACGGAAGGCTCTGTGGATTTATGTCGTCTGGCCGGTTTGACACCCGCCGGTGTGATTTGTGAGATTATGAAAGACGACGGCACAATGGCCAGAATGCCGGATCTGGAAATCTTTGCCAAAGAACATAAGCTGAAAATTGTCACCATTGCGGATCTTATCGATTACCGCATGCAGAATGAATCGCTCATCCGGCGCATGGCGGAGGCCACCATACCGACCTGTTACGGCGGCGACTTTAAAATGATTGTTTATGAAAACGACGTTGACGACTGGCAGCACATTGCTCTGGTGAAAGGCGATATCAAGAAAGAGGATGAGGTGCTGGTGCGGGTTCATTCGGAATGCCTCACGGGCGATCTCTTCGGTTCCAGGAGATGCGATTGCGGCGATCAGCTCCATCAAGCGATGACGATGGTGGGCAAAGAAGGCAAGGGAGTGATTGTTTACATGCGTCAGGAAGGCCGGGGAATCGGTCTCGTCAATAAAATCAAAGCCTACGCCCTGCAGGAAGAGGGCAAGGATACGGTGGAAGCCAACATTGCTCTGGGCTTTAAACCGGATTTAAGGGATTATGGAATCGGGGCACAAATTCTTGCAGATCTTGGCGTTCACAAAATGAGATTGCTGACCAACAATCCCAAAAAAATAGTTGGCCTGGAGGGGTATGGCATTGAGGTTATCAAGCGTGTTCCGATTGAAATCGATCCCAATGAGAACAACATAAAATACATGAAAACAAAACAAAAAAAGATGGGACATCTTTTGAAAATATAAAATTTTGAGTGCAGGATCATTAAAATTAAAAGACAAGGATGGTAAAAAAACTATGCCGAAAATAATTGAAGGAAAAATAGTCGCCAAAGGAATGAAGTTTGGCATCGTCGCCAGCCGTTTTAACGATTTTATTTGCGGCAGGTTGATTGAAGGCGCTGTTGACGCTTTAATAAGAGCCGGCGCTGAAGAAAAAGACATTCTCATTTATAAAGTTCCGGGGTCTTTTGAATTGCCGCTGACGGCAAAGAAAGTCGCGAAAAGCAACCGTTATGATGCCGTCATCTGTTTGGGTGCGATCATTCGCGGCGCTACTCCGCACTTCGAATACATCAGCGCTGAAGTATCCAAAGGAATCGCCATGGTCGGACTGGAAACGGAAGTGCCGGTTGTTTTCGGTGTACTGACCACGGATACGATTGAACAGGCGATTGAGCGCGCGGGCACGAAATCCGGTAATAAAGGCGCCGACGCGGCAATGACGGCGATAGAAATGGTTGATTTGTTCAAGAAGATTTAACGTTGCTTTACGGACATCTTCTTGTTTCTGGAATTTTTTAATTATGCGGCAATCTGATTATTGTTCTTTGAGGTTTTGTAATTAATGCGTGGACGAAGAAAGGCAAGGGAAGCTGCCTTACAGGTGCTTTACGGTCTAAATTTCGTGGATATTGACGCGCGGGATGCTCTGGATCTTTTCTGGGGTAATTTCAGTGCGCCCCAGTCCGCTAAAGATTTTGCCACTTTTCTGGTAGAAGGCACTTGTTCGCATAAAGAAGAACTGGATAAGCTGATTGCCGATTGCTCCGATAACTGGTCGCTGGGACGGATGTCGCGGGTGGATATCAATATTCTGCGAATGGCCGCCTTTGAATTTCTATATTGTGATGACATTCCCCCCAAAGTAACTTTAAATGAAGCGGTTGATCTGGGAAAAACGTTCGGTTCGGAAAATTCCGGATCTTTCATCAACGGAATCCTTGACGCTCTAAACCTTAAACTGAACAAAGATAATGCAACTAAACATCTCGACGGAAAATCCCGATCTTCCAAAACATAAATGCCTCGCACTCGGCATTTTTGCCGACGAAAAACCGCCCCGTGGAATTTGCGGTTTTATCGACTGGCGCCTTAACGGATTCATTTCCAGAGAAATAAAAGAGAAAAGGATCCGGGGCGAATTTGAGGAAAAAATTATTATTCCTTTTCCAATCCGAATCGGTTCGGAAATGCTGCTTTTGTTTGGTTTGGGTAACGTGGCCGAGATGAGTTACGATAAAACATATAATGCCGCTTACAGCATTGCCCAGACCGTTGACAAAATCGGGCTGAGCAGTTTTGCTTTCGATCTGCACGGCGAAGGTCGTTCCCAACTGGTGACGTCCAATATCATGGAAGCGATGATCACCGGTTTTTTTGATTTCCTGTCAACAGACATCAACAAGCTTTCCTCAATAGAAGCCTGCGCGATTGCCTCCGCCGCCAGTTTCCCATCTGTTTTTCAAGGCATCCGGCAGTTCAAAACCAATGTGAATGACAAAGATTCTGTGGATATTTCATCTCTGGAAGAAAGCATGGGGCTGGGCTGATTATCTGATTTCAAGTTGATGGCCTATTGCTTGCCCGGCCAATTAATGTCACGATTTGTTTTTTTTCAAAAGGTTGCTATTTCGAAGAAGCAAGGCAAATTGATCCGGCTCTATGGGCTTGCTGAAATAAAAACCCTGCATTTCATCGCAGACTTTTTGTCTCAAAAAATTCTCCTGTTCCTTTGTTTCCACCCCCTCGGCAACAACGGTAAGATTCAGTGATCGGCCCATGGTAATAATCGCTTCCGTGATGGCTTTATTATCCATGTCTTGCGGAAGATTGTGAATGAAAGATCTGTCAACTTTAATGGAGTCTATCGGAAAGTTTCTTAACTGGGACAGGGAAGAATAGCCTGTGCCGAAATCGTCAATCGCCAGCCGAATTCCCATTGCTTTAATTTTTGTCAGTATCGGAATCAGTCGTTCAGGATTATGCATGACCATGCTTTCTGTAATTTCCAGTTCAAGAAAATTGGGCGCCATGCCGGTTTCCTTCAATATTTCTTTGATGTCCAGCAAAAAGCTTTCATCTGTCAGTTGGCGAAGCGATAAGTTGACCGCCATTGATACAGGTGGAAGTCCCTGCTTTTGCCAGGCAACATTTTGAGCACAGGCGGTTTTTAAAACCCATCGGCCGATGGGAACAATCATTCCCGTTTCTTCAGCGATGGGAATGAACTGTGCGGGTGTTACCGTGCCCAAATATTTGCTGTTCCAGCGCAACAGTGCTTCCACGCCGGTTATTTCGTCCGTTTTGAAATCCAGCTGTGCCTGATAATTCAGATATAATTCATTGCGTTCTATCGCGTAGCGCAGGTTCGTTTCAATGGCAAGACGCGCGCTGGACATCGCATGAATATTTTCGGAATAGAACTGGAAGTTATTTTTCCCCTCTTCTTTTGCGAAATACATGGCAATATCAGCGTTTTTCATCAACAATTGTTCTTCCTGACCGTCTTTGGGAAATACACTGATACCGATGCTGGCCGTAACGCGGCATTCCTTTCCCAGCAGGACCATTGGTTTTATCACGGTGGAAAGGATTTTATGCGCGATAATTTCCAGCTGTTTGATTTCCTGAAAATCTTCAATGAGAAGAATAAACTCATCGCCTCCCAGACGACCGACAACATCAACATTGCGCAATGATTGCCGAAGACGTCGGGCAATTTCCTTTAAAAGCTGATCACCGGCATCGTGTCCGAGAGAATCATTGATCGTTTTAAACCGGTCAAGATCGATGAATAAAACAGCCAGTTGCTTTTTGTAACGTTGCGCGGAGTGAATCGCATGATCCAGCAACTGACTGAACATTAAGCGATTGGGCAATCCGGTCAGCGCGTCGTGCGTTGCCAAATGATTGAGTTCCTGTTCGATGCGCTTGCGTTCGGTAATGTCACGGATGACACCTTTGAATCCCGCCGGTTTGCCTGATGACGTGTTTTGCAGAGATACGGACGCCTCAATGTATCTTTGCGTTCCATCTTTTCTTTTTATGCGCCAGTCGAATCCTTCCGTGGGCTGGCCTGTTTTGAAAACTTTATGAAAGGCCTTGAAAACGTTTTTTGAGTTTTTATCATCGGAAAATTGCTTGTAATTGGCGCCAAACAATTCTTCGCGTGAACACCCGGTCGTTCTGCATAATGAATCGTTGAAGAAAGTAAAGTTACCCAAAAGATCGACTTCAAAATAGGCTTCCTGAATGTTTTCCAGAATGCTTCTGTACTTTTCTTCCATCATTTTGCGCTCGGTGATATCCATAAAACTCCCCAGCGTGGCGCGTTCGCCCTTGTATATAATGGGAGACACGGTTTCCAGAATATATCTTAACTCATTATCCTTGCGAATAAATCTATATTCATAAGGTTCGAAGCTTTCTTTCTTGAGGCACTTGATCGCCTGATACCTGACCTTCTCTCTGTCATCGGAATAAATATTTTTAAGAGCATTAGCGCCTAAAAGTTCCTGATCCGTAAATCCCGTGATTTTCTGATACAACGCGCTGACATAAACAAATTTGGTATCCTTAACGACGTATATCCCCACACCGGCATTGGCGATAATATCTTTGGCCAATAAAGCAAGATCATCATTAATCGGGGATGATTGCAGGGATGGGTGATTTGTTTTTGTTGTATCGGTCATTTTTATTGAGTTTCCGTAATTTTCCTAATATGGACCATAATCATTTGCTGCGAGAACGTTTATCGGGTCATCGTATATTTCTGTTCGTCTTTGGGAACATACCATTTGATGAAGTTGTGTTCAATGCCCAGTGGCGCCGGCTCAATGCCGCGGAAACGCTTGTTGATGATCACCAGCGCTTCGGGAACATACAGAAAAGTGTAGGGCTGGTCTTCAGCAAGAATTTCCTGGAAACGATCGTAATATTTTTTTCTTTCCCTCTGGTCAAAAGTGCTGCGTCCCTTTTCGAGCATTTCGTCCGCTTCCAAATTTTTGTACGAAACGAAATTCAGTTCTTCCGGTGCTGTTTTGCTGGAATGCCAGACATCATAAGCGTCCGGATCAAGTGGAATCGTCCAACCCATAATTACGGCATCAAAGCGTCTTTTGTTGATAAAATCCGTCACAAAGGACGACCATTCCAGAATACGGATTTTCACATCGATGCCGACTTCCTTCAACTGCCGCTGAATAATTTCCGCGCATTTTTGTCGCGTCTCATTTCCCTGATTGGTGACTATTTCAAAAACAAACGGTTTGCCGTCTTTTTCCAGGATTCCTGCCTGATTGACTTTTGTCCATCCGGCCTCACGGAGTAATTCGCGTGCCTTTTGCGGATCGTAATTATAAATTTTGACTTTGTCATGATAAGCCCAGGTTCCCGGTTTATAAGGGCCGTGAGCCGGTTTCCCCAGTTTAAGCAAAACCCCGTTGATAATCTCATCCTTATTAATGGCGTAGGAAATTGCCTGTCTGACCCTCTTGTCGGTAAAAAGAGGATTTTTCAAATTATACCCCAGATAGGTATAGGCGAAGCTGAGATATCTGTATTTGTTGAAATTGTTTTTAAATAAATTATTTTCCGTCTGCCGCGTGTATTGCAGTGGCGTCAGCCCCATCATGCCGATATTTTGCGCGCGCAGTTCCAGAAACATCGTCGCGGAATCGGGAATAATTCTTGTGATCCGGCCGTCTATATACGGTTGTCCTTCAAAATAAATTGGGTTGGAAACAAGGGCGATCTTCTGGCCGGTCACCCATTCCTTAAATTTGTATGGACCGGTGCCGATCGGCTTTCGTGACAGAGAGCTTTTGGTTATGTCTTTACCTTCCAGCAGATGCCGCGGCAGAATGGCGCTGCTCCAGCTGATTAAGGCCGGTGCAAAAGGCTTGTCATACGTTACCCGGAAAGTGTAATCGTCGATGGCTTCGGCTTTTTTGACTTTTAAAAAATCACCGGCGTAAGCGGTTGGGGTCTTCGGGTCAACGGTGACCTGATACGTATAAAGAACATCTGCCGCCGTAAAAGGTTTGCCGTCGTGCCATTGGACTCCTTGGCGCAGGTGAAACGTGATGACCAGGCCGTCCGGTGAAATATCCCAGGATTCGGCCAGGTCGCCGACAATGTTCATGTCCTTGTCGTATTTCACCAAACCGTTGTAAACCATGCCGGCAATATTATGGGAAGCCGAATCGGAAGCCAGCAGAGGAATCAGATTGCTGGCGTCGCCAATGTCACCGCGGACAAGAATGTCACCATAGGCCGGCTTGTCCTGTAGCACAGCCTTTCTGTTGTCCGCCGGTTTCTTATCACACGCGGATATGAACAGAATGACCAGCGATAAAAAAAATACAAAACGAATTATACGCATAATGTTAAATTAGCGCAGTAATCAAACCATTGCAATAAAATATTTTATTCATCTTAAGGAATCTGTAACGGTTTATGGCCTTTAATCTTTGTCCACTCACCCAGTATGCGTGGCCAGGCTTTCCAGTTCCAGAACAGGGTGTTAGATAAAAAACATTGATGATAACAGGTGCAGCGGCTTTGAAAAATTTCCTGTCTTATTTTAAAAGCATTATCTGATTGCCAGAGAGCGTGAAAATCGTAATTAAATTGACGGAGATTCCCGATAGATTCTTCCCGCAGCTCGCAGGCATAAACATCTCCTTCAGGCATCATTACGCCGACTGTTCGTCCCGCCTGACAGGGCAGGCAATACGTGTTATTTTTATAAATCTCTAATGCGGTTTGCCTCAGAACAATATCCTTGGCCTGAAGTAATTTTGATAAGAACCCGTATCCCTGAACACGACCATTCCTGATATCCTCCTCCATGCGCGAAAAAAGTTTTAACACCTCTTCCGCATCGATTTGCCTTGCTTCAGGTTCTTGAGGATTGCCGCGTGTCAGGATGGCATTGATAAAGTCAGGTTTTAAATCATTAAAAATATGGTTGTAGGTCTCCAATAATCTGGATCTGTTAAAGGAAGAGATGGTCATGTCGATGAGAACACTCAATTGTGCCTTGTTCTGTTTGAGCTTCTTGAGGCGTAATAACGTTTCCGTCGTTTTTTTGTAAAAACCCCGGATGCCTCGAATCTCATCATTCAGTTCTGCAGGTCCTTCAATGGGCAGACCAACGGAAATTTTCAATTGCGGATATTTTTCCAGTAATTTTATTACGGCATTTTCCACACGATCCGGATAGTACCCGGAGGTGGCAATGCTCAAATGGTAAAGGCTGTTGTGAATACAAAACCTTTCCACCAGCGCTGTAAAATCTTCTCTGAGAAACGGTTCTCCGCCTGTAATAATCAACTGGTAGAGCCGCCCCATGGATTTGGCTATTTTGTCCACCTCGGCGACGGTCAGCGGAGACTCCTGCTGATTAAGATGTTCCCAATAAAAACAGTGTTTGCAATGTCCCATGCACCGGGACGTGATGAAATATATCAGATAAATCGGATGATGAAGGCTTTGTCCTGAAAAACATCGTAAAGAATCGATCAGTGAAGAAATGTGCAATGTCTGATTCCCTGTTGATTGCCCTGATATTTAAATGAAATCCATCGTTGATTAAATCCAATTCGGGCGGCCAAAAGCGCTTCGCCCCAACAGATAGCCCAATACGCCCATGATTGCACCGGCGATAATAACGTACATTTGCAGCCAGTGCAGAAAGGGCACAAAAAAACTGAACCGGAGACCGGAAATATTATCCAAATAAGCATAATATTTTCTGTTGATAATGAGCAAGCCCAGAAATATCAAACAGAAAATTCCCGCGAGGTAAGGGATATATATGGCAAAATTTACAATAATGAGCAAAGGGCACAGCATGAGAAGAAATGCAGATATGATGCTGTTGAAGTTGATAAAATCAGGAGCCCGCCGGGGAAGTATGTTCGTCAGTTTCATTTTCATGCCGGTCACGGCCTTCAGATAGTCGTTTTTCATCATTCGGAGAAAGGTAAAATGATGGGCGTGATCACCTTTTGCTTCCGGTATATAGACAATTTTATAACCTTGATCGAAGAGAATTCTGCCCAAAGCCAAATCTTCTCCACTGGCCCCCTGATAGCGTTCATCGAATCCCCCTGATTTTAAAAACGCATCTTTTCTCACGGCGCTTATCGCTCCCCAAAACCAGTCAATTTCTTTGAAAGAAAGATTATGATGGTACCGTGTAAACGCATTGTGATAAACATTAAACCACTTTGTTTCTGCAGGTTTTTCAGAATAACAGCCCACCGCGGCAGAAATCAGCTCGTCTTTTTCAAATACGGCCATGAACGTGGAGAGTGAATGAGGCTCTAAAATGACGTCACTGTCCACAAAAATAATTATTTTACCAGAAGCTGCTCTGGCGCCTGTGTTTCTCGCTGTTGCAGCGCCGGAATTCTTTTGCAGAATGATCAGCCTGTCACACAGCTTTCCCGCTAGTTGCGCACTGGTGTCCGTAGAGGCGTCATCGACCACAATGATTTCCAAAATTTTATGGTCAAGGCCTTTTTGATTTCTAATGGCTTTGAGGCAGTTTTCTATGACACCACAAGAATTAAAAACAGGCACAATTACACTAATGTCACTCAACGGAACCTCTCTCGTAAGCAAAATTCATAGAAATATATTTCAATCCAGCCGGACCCCAAGAATTCAAGGCAACATCTTTCTTTATTGCTGTTTTACACCCCGACTCTGAATCCGGAAAATATTCCGGTCATTCTTTAAAAAAAATCACGGGAGTGCATCTTTAAATTGGTCAGAATATCCGTTTTCCTGGGTGTCATCGATATAATCTTATATATCCTAACCGGATTAAAGTAGAATTTCCAGTAGGCCTCTTTCCGAAGCGCCCGTAATCGCGATAAAGATACACCGGTTAAATTTAAGGTAGTATTGTGGTAGTGATACGTGTCGAAATCATCCTGCAAAGGTACACCTATTTTTTTCGCCATCTCATACAACTCTGTTTCCGGATACGCTGTCACAGCGAAAAAACCGGCGGTGTTGAGCGAGCTCTTTTGCGCAAAATTAATCGTCATCTTCAACTGTTCTTCAGTTTCTCCCGGAAATCCCATCATAAAAAGACCGTGAACAATTATTCCTATTTTAGACGCATCTTCAATAGCCTGAAAAGCCCTGGCGTGATTGAGATTTTTTTTAATTATTTTTTGTATTTCCGGTGAACCGGATTCAATTCCTGCCGCGAAATAGTACATGCC
>JBATES010000138.1:0-1772 GCA_049664145.1 Smithella sp. | reverse complement strand
TCTTTGCTCTGTGCCTTTTAACTCAATAATATGTTCAGTCTCATTTTTGTAAAAAATCTTGTTTCGGGTCAGCTCATCGGTTGCGTTTGTAACCGATGTCCAAAATCTGCCAATTTGCTCTGAAGTTGGAGCTGCATACAAGACTCTGCGACCTTTTAGAAATTCCTGTATGGCAAAAATAGCAATTCCCACGGTGTTATGTGTCGCAATGAAATTATCCGTAAGGTAAAGTCCAGCCGGATCAGATATCTTTATACACTGCGCGGCTTCTTCTCTAACTTTCTCAACTTTATGTATGTACCTTTTGACCGGCCAAGCTCTCCGTTTCGCTTTTTGTTTTTTGGCTGGGAGGGTAAATAAACATGAGGCATCCGGGAATAATATGCTTTGTCGGTAAACATCTCTCGCTATAACTTTAACCCCTTTGTATTTATAAGAATTTTTCTTCACATGAAGAGTGCATAATCCACCCATGGATTGTATTACCTCTGCAACATCTTTCGCAAGTCTTTCTGACGTTTGTTCTAGCCTCGGCTGGCCATATTGATCTACAGACCCATCTGTGTCTAATATCCCCTGTATAATTCCCATCCTTACCTCTATAGAGTTATATTTATATACATCGGGAATATATTTTTCGTAACTGTACTTACCCCATAAATTAAGCTTTTTTAGTGCTCTAATGATTGGATTCTCGTAGACACCCATACCAACACTTAAAACATAATCATGTTTGTCGCCATCTCGCCGCATAGTCATTCCTTGCGGCAATCTTTTACTCACTTGCTCACGGATATATGGATCATATGCAGACACCATCACTGATTCATGCAACATGCTGCCATCTCCAATCAAAACCCCAAGCAAATATGGATCTATTGGCACATCTTGAGACATAAACCGCACGGGGCTTGTGGATGGAATGGTTGGCCTCCTTTTAGTGCCATGACCCACTTGTGTAATGGTCTTCATTTTTGATAATTGTTCAGTCGTAACAACCCTGGTTCTCTCCTTCCAAACACTATCTGTTCGCCTTTCTTTTATCTCCCAAAGATGGTCGAATGTGCTTTCAGCGTATTCACCGCCCCCAAACGATACACGATAAATATCCTGTATCCCTTGCGGATAGACTCCTTCAACTCTTGCCACGCCACCAGCCGGTGTTAGGACTTTATCTCCGATTTTGATATCCGCCATAATTTTATACCCCGTAGGAGTATATATTTTGGCCGTTAGCGGCTGTGCTTTTCCCGAGCGTCTCCCCGCCCTAATCACCTTTCTTTTTGCGGCCGACTGCATAAAATCCAGTTGTTTTGCGTGCGGCTTCGGAAGTTTTACTGTGTATTTTTTAGTCATTAAAAATATGCGTCTTCCCTTCGCTCTCGTAAATAATTTTAATTTCCACTGGCCCCCCATCCTTCCCAACTACCTGCTGATTGTCAGCATAATGTGCATGATTCTTTAACCAGAAGATTGGTCCGGTAGCGTTCTTCCCCGCCAATAAATATTCCTCAACATTCATTTCCACTTTTAACTTCGCCTTTTTTATTATGTCTAAAAACCCTTTTCTGGTATCATAATTAATAAGCGATTGCCGGGAATTAAAACCAAGGAATGAAGCCAGTCCTGCGATGGTGTATGGTTGATTTTGATAGCGACTATTGGTTGTTGTGACATTCCCTTCTTTGTCAGTAATTTCAACAACTTTATCAATCCAACAGGATTCAAAATACTCTTTTATTTTAGTTTCTAACTCCTGCGGTGTTTTAAAT
>JBATES010000137.1:0-16687 GCA_049664145.1 Smithella sp. | reverse complement strand
GAACTTGCCTTGCATATTCTGGACATCGCCGAGAACTCTGTTCGTGCCGGCGCCTCATTGGTAGAAATAACCATCATTGAAGACGAAGAAAGCAATATATTCTCCATCGAAATAAATGATGACGGCTGCGGCATGACAGAAGAAGAAATCAGAAAAGTCTTCGATCCTTTTTACACGACCAAAAAAGTCCGCAGAGTGGGATTGGGAGTTCCGCTGCTTTCCGATGCCGCTCAAAGAGCCGGCGGCGATCTTAGTTTAACATCAGCCAAAGGCAAAGGAACCAATCTTAAAGTCACTTTTGAATTAAATCACATCGACAGGCAGCCGTTGGGTGACATTGTCGGTACATTAATTATTCTTATTGCCGGAAATTCTTTTGTTGACTTTCTTTATAAACACAGGCATAATGACCGCCAGTTCTCGGTGGATACGAGAATAATCCGTAAGGAAATCGATGATTTACCAATAAATCATCCGGAAATTTTAAAGTATATTAGGGATGTTATCGATGACGGTTTGGGTGAAATTCAAACCAGCACTTAACAGACCAAATAAGATTGAGGAGGAAATTGATGAAGTCGGAAGATACTGAACTTTTAAAAGAATTTACATCAGAACAAGTAGATAAACTGAACAAGATTATCAGCAAGCACAAAGGCAAACCGGGAAGTTTAATTCCGGTGCTGGAAGCAGCGCAGGTATGTCTGGAATATCTACCCATGTCCGTGCAGAAGAAAATCGCCAAAGATCTTAATTTGCCTTTGAGCCGCGTGTATGGCGTTGTAACTTTTTATTCATTCTTCACCATGACACCGAGAGGCAAACACACCGTTCGTGTATGCCTGGGAACCGCCTGTTATGTGCGTGGGGGAAAAGCACTTACCGAAACCCTGCAGAAGGAATTCGGTGTGATGGAAGGTGAAACAACGCCGGACAGAATGTTTACCTTGGAGTCCGTTCGTTGTCTGGGAGCTTGTGGTCTCGGACCGGTAGTGGTCATTGACGAAGACGTGCATGGCCGCGTCAAACCAGCCAAGATCAGGGAAATATTAGCCCAATATTCATAAAATACATTTAGCCGGGAGGAAAACGCAAATGGCGAAATTAACAATAGATGATTTAAAAAAGATTAAAGAAAAAGTTCACAAGGAAATGTCCCTGCGTGATGGCGATCGTCGCGTCAAAGTTACCGTGCACATGGGAACCTGCGGCATCGCTTCGGGTGCCAAAGAAGTTATGGACAGTCTGCTGCAGGAAATAGAAGCAGCTGGCGCCAATGATGTTTTCGTAACCACTTCGGGATGCATGGGATTATGCAGCCGTGAACCTCTGGTGACCGTTGAAGTCATCAATCAGGAACCGATAAAATATGAATACATGAACCCCAACAAGATGAGACAGGTATTCAAGAGACACATCCTGGCGGGAGAAATTCAGACACCGTTCGTGTTGGCCAAAGGTTCGGAAGTAATAAAATAATTTTTGATCATTCTATCACTTGGAAGAACGATGATTTCTTAAGGAGGACGTAGGGTAAATGAAAGTTTTACGCGCACATTTATTGATCTGTGGAGGTACCGGATGTCAGGCTTCCGGCAGCCCCGCTGTAAAAAAAGCTTTATTGGAAGAGCTGGAAAAGAAAAAACTGTCTGAAGAAATAAAAGTTGTAGAAACGGGATGTAACGGTTTTTGTGCCCTGGGACCGATCATGGTTGTTTATCCCGAAGGCGTCATCTACATCAGTCTCAAACCGGAAGATATGCCTGAACTGGTTGAGGAACATTTAATAAAAGGTAGAATCGTCCAAAGACTTCTATATCGGGAACCGACAACCGATGAAATCATTCCTACCATGCAGGACATCCCCTTCTTCGCTCATCAGGAATTAAGAGTTTTGAAGAACAGAGGATTGATTGATCCGGAAAAAATTGAAGAATATATCGCCCGTGACGGTTATGCCGGTCTGGCAAAAGCCCTGACGGACATGACTCCCGAACAGATCGTTCAGGAAATTCTGGATTCCGGATTAAGAGGACGCGGCGGAGCCGGTTTCCCTACAGGTTTAAAATGGAAATTCGCTTCCCAGTCCAAGAGCGATGTAAAGTATGTTTTATGCAACGCCGATGAAGGCGACCCGGGAGCATTCATGGACAGAAGTGTGCTGGAAGCCGATCCGCACGCCGTTCTGGAAGGAATGGTCATCGCGGCCAAAGCCATCGGTTCATCTCAGGGCTATATTTATTGCCGTGCTGAATATCCTCTGGCTATTCACCGCTTGAACGTCGCCATTGATCAGGCTCAGAAAGCCGGTTTGCTGGGGAAAGATATTCTGGGTACCGGATTCGATTTCAATCTGGAAATCTATCAGGGCGCCGGTGCTTTTGTGTGCGGTGAAGAAACAGCTCTGATGACTTCCATTGAAGGCAAACGTGGCATGCCGCGACCAAGACCGCCCTTCCCCGCTGTCGCAGGTCTCTGGCAAAAACCAAGTATTCTGAACAACGTGGAAACGCTGGCCAATGTCGGTCAGATCATTTTACGCGGATCCAAGTGGTACGCCTCAGTCGGAACTGACAAGAGCAAAGGAACCAAAGTTTTCGCCCTCACTGGCGATGTTAATAATGTGGGTTTAGTGGAAGTTCCCATGGGAACCAAGCTGGGCACCATCGTTTACGATATCGGGGGCGGCATTCCCAAAGGCAAAAAATTCAAAGCAGCCCAGCTGGGCGGTCCTTCAGGAGGCATGATTCCGATTCAGCACCTGAACGCTCCGGTTGATTACGAAAAAGTCATGGAACTCGGCGCCATCATGGGTTCCGGCGGTTTGATTGTTATGAACGAAGATAAATGCGCCGTGGACATGGCCAGATTCTTCATGGATTTCTGCCAGGATGAATCCTGCGGCAAATGCACTCCCTGCCGTGAAGGAACAAAGCGCATGCTGGAAATTCTGACCAATATTACGAAGGGTCAGGGCAAGGAAGGCGATATCGAACTGCTGGAAGAAATGGCCGGCGTCATCAAAAACGCGGCTCTGTGCGGACTGGGACAAACCGCTCCCAATCCGGTATTGAGTACCCTCCGTTATTTCCGCAAGGAATACGAAGATCATATTAAAAACCATCGTTGTAACGCTGCCGTTTGCTCGGCGATGTTTAAATCACCCTGTCAGCACACCTGCCCGATTGAAATGGACATTCCTTCCTACATCGCGCTGGTCAGAGCGGGAAGATTTGAAGACGCCTACAAGATACTTCTACAGACCAATCCTTTCCCCTCGGTCTGCGGAAGAGTCTGCGATCATAAGTGCCAGACCAAATGCCGTCGCGGCAATATGGACGAACCGATCGCCATTAAATTCCTGAAGAGATTCATTACCGACAACGCACCTCGTCCAAAGATAGAGGCTGTCCCGGTAACCCGCAAGGAAAAGATCGCTGTCATCGGCGCAGGCCCTGCCGGTCTTACGACAGCACGAGACCTGGCTCAGCGCGGATACAAAGTAACCGTGTTTGAAGAACTTCCGAAACCCGGTGGAATGCTTTACTGGGGTATTCCTTCCTACCGTCTGCCCCGCAATATTCTGGATGGCGAAATTGATGATATTCGCGCACTGGGTGTGGAAATCAAGCTGAATACCCGCGTGGGCAAAGACATTACCTTCGCCAAACTGGAAAAAGAATTTGACTACATCTATCTGGCAACTGGCGCTCACAAGAGCCAGAAGATGGGCGTCAAAGGCGAAGATCTGAAAAATGTTTTCGGCGGCGTGGAATTCCTGAGAGATTTTAATGCCAACGAAGAAAAATGGCTTAAAGGTAAAAACAGTCTGGGCAAGAAAGTTGTTGTTATCGGCGGTGGAAATTCCGCGATTGACGCGGCACGCGTCGCGCTTCGTCTGGGATCCGACGTAACAATATTATACAGACGTTTAAAACAGGATATGCCCGCGGCAGAAGAAGAAATCAAGGCCGCTGAAGAAGAAGGAATCAAGATTGACTTACTGGTTGCTCCGCTGCAAATTGACGGAACAAAAGGAAAGGTTTCTTCCATTACCTGTCAGCGCATGAAGTTGGGCGATTTTGATAACAGCGGTCGCAAGAGACCGGTTCCCGTCGAAGGTTCCGAGTTTACGCTGGAAGTTGACGCGGTCATCGCGGCTATCGGTCAGGTGCCGGATATGAGCTTCCTGGATGCCAAGAAAGGCGTGGAAATCAACAAATGGGATTGCTATGCCGTTGGAAAAGTTTACAAATCCGGCACTACCAATCCCCGTTATTTCGCCGGCGGCGACGCAGCCACCGGTCCGGATACCGTCATTGCGGCCATTGGCGCCGGACATCAGGCAGCCGATGATATCGATGCAGCGATCCGCAAGGCCAACGGCGAGCCCGCTTACGAGAAACCGGCTATAGAAAAAATTGATGTGCCGCTGGAAATTGATGAAGAATCAGTTGAAGCGCCTCAGATGGCCATGCCGGAAATGCACCACGACACCCGCAAGACGAGTTTTGTGGAAGTGGAACTGGGCTTCAAACCCGAAGATGCGATGAAAGAAGCCTGCCGCTGTCTGCGTTGCGACGCTTCTGTTTAATTGATTGTGAAATTGACTTTTTAAAAAAAGCCTGCCCGACTGGGCAGGCTTTTTTTATATCTTCAGAATACGTAAATCGCATGGTAAAAGCGATGGAAATTTTGACTAAGACAATTTGAATTTTAAAAATTGCTTTGTGTTTTTCTGCGTCAAAAATCTATTCAGTTTATGGTTTGTGTCTTTAGAGCCGGAGAGATACCCGATGGCATACAATGTTTCATTCTTTCTAATATCTACTCTGCCAGGACCATGCAATTTCTTAATTGCTCCAACCTGACAGAGAGCCTTGAAATATTTCTGCACAGTGATTTTTTTTATATCTAATTCCGGAAGAATGGCATTGTAAAAATCGTGATTAGTAATAAAACAGACATAGGGATATCTGCTTTGATATTTCGGTCCATCCAGTTGAAACAGATAGCGGAAAGGTTTTTTTGTTTTGGCGCTTCTGCTGTCTTTCTTTTCAAGCTCGTTAAGAATTTCACAAATCTTGTACTTCACAATCAGCCGTTCCACCCTCGGATCTTCAATCATCCATTTCCGTGCGTATCCGAGCTTCTTTCCCCATAATTGCCGATAATATATTTTTTCGATATGTTCTTTGTAATGGACCAGTGCGCTGTAGAACGCTGTAATCGCCTGGGACTCAAGGTAATCAAGCCACTCACCTCTGGCTTCATCCTCGTCATCAATATTTTTTTCCTCTGTTTTCTGATCAATCCATGCCTGAAATATTTTGTCAAATTCAGTTTTCAGAGAATCTATTTTTTTATGATCACTCGTAAGCTTTGCCGATGCGTCTTTCACGGTTTGTTCTTCATCCTTCATCAGGTAAGCGATAAAGTCGTGAAAATGAGGAAACTCCTTTTGATAGTGCATTTCGTATTTATTGCGTATAGAGGTGATAAATTTTTTAAAATTCCCATTCCAGCTGTCGAATAATTTTTTTTGTGTTTCAAAGTAATTCTTGAGTTTTTGGTCCTGCTGATTTACCGGGACTTCTGTTCCTGTAAGTTTATTTCCCATGCCTGCTCATTAGCCTCCGAAACGGTTTCAGTATAAAATTTAAAACAAAGACAAATTTTTAAAGATCTTGACTACCGGTTTGAGAAGAAATTGTCTTTTAAAACATGATTTATAAGAACCTTCCCTCTGGATGTCAATTTTTTTTAAATGAGCATAAGTTTTCGAACTTATTCATGACTTGCGGTTCGCCCTATATATAAAAGATTATTAACTTTTTTTTGACAAATTGGAATATTTAGCGTATACGAAAACGGGAAAATTCCGGCTAAGACTGCTCTTGACCCGAAAGTGCAATTGTTTGCATGATTGACTGAGAGCAGCAAATAAACATAATTTCAAATCATTGAGAAAGGAGACAGAATCATGCCAAGATGGACGTACAAAACAAACATTATCGATCTGGATCAAGTCATTCCGCCCGAGAAAGTTAAATGCGATCTCTCAGGAGACTGCATCGTAACAGATCTTCAGGGAGGAGGTCTTCCGCATTTCAAGGAAATGCTGGACAAAGAAGGCGAAAGTGAATGGGAGCTGGTTCAGTGCCAGTATCATGGAGGCAAGCTGCTTTGCATCTGGAAAAAAGAGATTAAAGAGGCCTTTGCCAGCTAATCACCTTAGCGTTTTTCTGGCGTCAGCTTTTCAGTCAATCCCACATAAAAATCAACGAGAAAGCTGATAGAGTCTTAATGCGTCAAAAAATCCAACGATGCGATTTTATGCAACGCATGTTGGTTATTTTAAATAAATGGAGGTAATGTTATGGCTTTTAATGCACCAGGCAAAATGGTCGGACTTGTCGGCAATGCCGGCGTTTACAAATCAAAACTTTCAGTGTTTCAATTTCTGGTTCGAGGCTTCATGGCCGGAGCCTATATCGCAATCGGTGGCGCACTGTGCACCGTATGTTCAACCGGTGTGGCGCCACTACTGGGCGCCGGAGTCGGTAAATTAATCAGCGGCGCGGTCTTCCCCGTCGGCCTGATCGCCATCGTGCTCACCGGCATGGAGCTTTTTACCGGAGACTGTATGCTCGTTCCCATGGCCGCCATGATGAAACGTTGTACATGGGGCTCTGTATTCAGAAACTGGTTTTGGGTCTATATCGGCAACGTTGTCGGTTCATTTTTTTATGCCTATATGATGGCCGTGGGCCCATTCGTCGACGGCACCGCAGACGGCACAATGGTTGTCAACGCCTTCGGGATGACGGCGATCAATATTTCCGTGGCCAAGATACTGACATACAAGGCCGTGGGAACAGCGGGGCTCTGGTCCGCTTTCATGAAGGCTATCGGTTGTAACTTTCTCGTCAATATTGCGATCCTCCTGGCCATAACAGCGGACGATGTGGTCAGTAAATTTTTCGGAATCTGGTTCCCGATCATGGCCTTCGTCGCCACCGGATTCGAGCACTGCGTTGCCAATATGTACTTCCTGCCGACAGGCAAATTTTTAACAGACTGGTACCCGGCAACCATTGAAAAGGCGGGAGGTCTTTTGGCAGCCAACGGCGGGTTAAGCTGGGGCGATATCTGGTTCTGGAACATTATTCCGGTTACGATCGGTAATATTATCGGCGGATTTCTTTTCATCGGTGTGGCCTATTATCTGATGTTCAGAAATGAAGTCCCGAAAGACTAGGTGAAATTCAATTGTCACTACCTGCATGGCTAACTTTTTTCGTCTGCGCGGCAGCGGTATTCATTCACTATACGCAAGTGAGGAACACCCGGTTTTTGCTTTTTGCCATACCGGCATTGCTTGCTCTTCTTCTCATCCCGATGATCCTGGCGTGGATGAGCCGGAGGACCTTAAGGGAAGCGGCGGAACAAAACAGTCCCCAGGCAAGGCTCTACAAAATCGCCAAAGTTACCCTGGCGATGACGGGACAGGTTGTCAGCATCAACGGTAAAGTCAAAAAAGTCAGTTTTCAATGGCTGAACAGGCCGCACTTTCATATTGAAGACGGGACGGGTCAGATCAGAGTGATCATGTTTACATCACCCGCTGAAGATATCCAACAGGGAGATGATGTTGAAGTACTCGGTGTTGTCATAAAAAATATTTTCAAACGCTCTGACCCGGCCATCTCGGCAGTCAGCGTGAAGAAACAACTCAAACCATAAAACAAATTCGGGAGGTCATCATGAATTCGAGAGAAATAATATTTTTAACAGGGTTTGCAATCCTGGGCATTACTCCGCTTTTTGCCCAGCATCTTGTGGCAGGCGCAACGGAATTGCTCATGCTTGCAGGCATGGTTATTTCCATGTCTACAGCATTTATCAAATCTTAACAACATGACGGAGCGAGGGCTGACTGATCGGTCCGCCTTCGCTCCGCTCATTTCAGCATTTCAATCATATAAAAAACTTCATTTCAAAACTTGTCGCAGTAAATTTGCCACGGTTATCAATGCATGAATAACTAATCTTATTAATAGCTTACGGTCATGGCAATATTTAAATAAACCGCCACTTTATAATTGACAAATTGGACTATTGAGGCTATAAACGGCAGTCAAACTTCTGACCAACCCGGGTTCAGATCATAAATAAAATTCTGAATTAAATGTATGTTTGTCAGAACGCAGGCAGCTAAAAAGAAAAAAGAAGTTATAATAAATTTTAATGAAGAGAGGGTAAGGAATTTATGGCAAATGAAAATTTAGAGAGTAAGAGGTGGTTGATTGCCGGCGCAGCTGTTGTGATGCAGTTATGTCTTGGCACGGTTTACGCTTGGTCTGTTTTCAAAAAACCCCTAATGGGAGCACATCCTTGGGGAGAAACACAAACGCAATTAACATTCATGATTCTTATGGGTGTTCTCGGATGTTCAGCCGCTTTTGGCGGAACGTTGGTGGACAAAAAAGGTCCGAAGTTTGTGGCTACGATTGGTGGTATTCTTTTTGGTATCGGGACATTAATAGCCGGTTACGCTGATCAAATTGGAAACATTTATCTGCTTTATCTCGGCTTTGGCGTTATCGCCGCTTTGGGAAATGGTTTTGGTTACGTTACTCCAATTGCTACACTGATTCGCTGGTTCCCGGATAAACGCGGTCTGGTGACAGGTCTTGCTGTTATGGGTTTTGGCTTCGGTGCATTTTTCATGGGTCAGATAGCCCCTCCTATGATTGCAGGCTTTAAGACAGTGGATGCTACAGGAGCAGTAACATCATCTGGCGTAGCCAATACATTTTATATTTGGGGAATCATTTTCCTTGTTCTCGTAACAGGTGCGGCTCAATTGTTTAAAAATCCTCCTCAGGGATGGGTTCCTGCCGGTTTTAAACCAGCCGCTACATCCGTTTCCGCGGCTAATTCTTTCACCTTTGGCGAAGCTGTAAAAACCCCTCAATGGTGGATGCTCTGGGCAATGTTATTCCTCAACGTATCAGCGGGTCTGGGACTCATTTCACAATTGTCTCCCCTTGCGCAGGATTTGTACAAACCGCTTGTTGATCCTTCTCTTACTGGCGATGCAATCGTTAAGAAACTTGCGTGGGCGGGCGGTATCGCTGTTGCCATCACGGCCATCTTCAACGGTTTGGGCCGTCTGTTCTGGGCAAAGATTTCTGATAACATCGGGCGAAAAACGGTTTTTGCTACAATGTTCTTAACACAAGCCCTCCTCTATATCCTTGTCGGAATGGGTATTGTAAATAGTTTCTGGTTATTCGTCGTGATCGGCTGTTATCTGCTGGCCTGTTACGGTGGCGGTTTCGCCACGATGCCGGCCTTCGCGGCTGACAACTTCGGCCCCGGTTACATCGGCAAAGTGTATGGTTTCATGCTCACAGCCTGGGCATGCGCCGGTATCGCCGGACCGCTCGTATTCGCCAAGTACAAGGGACAGGCTCTTTACATCGCTGCCGGACTCCTTATTGTCGGTTTATTAATATCGATAGTTTTCAAGGGAACCAAGGCAAAAGCCTAAATAATCCTTTTAACGTTTGAACAAAAGCCCTTTCCGAATAAAATCGGGAAGGGCTTTTTATTTTAATGCATAATTTTTAAAATATGATAACAAGGAGAAAAATTCTTTCAACAACCTGTTATGAAATATTCTATTAATTCCACCGCAGAGTATCATCAGAATGATTTAAACTCGCTGGGCTGGGAACTGACTGTCTGTAATGCTCTGGAACCACCCAACAGCCCCTGCCGCAGGATACTGATCTCACCAGATTCATTCGGTAAGAATCTTTATAAATTTCTGAACACAATGATCCATTTTGATGACATCAAATCTGTTTTAGAGATTGGCGGCGGTATGGGATATTTAATGCGGGATTTTCTTATTCTGAAGCCTCAGCTTCGGGCAAAAATGATTGACATCTCCCCTTTTCTTCTCGACAAGCAAAAAGAAATCCTGAATTCATTCCATGTTGATTTTGAAATGGCCGATGTTCTCTCGATTTCTGTCAGCGCTCTATCCAGTTTTGATTTGGTGATTATGAACGAAAATTTGGGTGATTTGCCTACCTTGGTTGCCGGAAGCAAAACCGTCAACGATGCCGGCGGCAACATTGCCGATGTTATGCAAAAGCTGGAGCATTTCAACAGAAAATATAATCTGTCGCTGGGATTAAACGAAAATGAGCACATCAATATTGGCGCGCTGGAAATGGTCGAAAAGTTATGTTTGGCCGGAATCAAGTATATTTATCTGAGTGAGCACAGTTGTGAAGCCATGGTTCCGGAGGAAATGAAACCTTTTCTGTCCTTTCAGTCCGCTGGTGTTCCCGAAATGATTTCTCTGAAAGGACACAAGGAGTTCACCATTAAATTTTCCTGCTTGCAGAAAATCGCCGAAATGTTAAATTACAGCACGCGGCGCGGACCTTTTGCTGATTTTCTTCCTGTAGCTCTTAATAACAAAGTCCAAACTGCGCTCAGACTTACGACACCGTTTAATGACGAGCAGGAAATTATCAGGCAGTTTGTGTATGATCTTTACAAGTACGAATATCTAATTCTCATCAAAGGAGATGAAAAATGAAAACGAAAGCTATTATGATTACGCTTGCATCAATCTTAATTTTATCTTTCTCGTTCAGTGATGCCCTGGCTTTTCGTTGCGGCATAAGGCTGATCAGCGTAGGAGACTCCAAAGCAGCCGTACTGGCAACTTGCGGTAAACCGACCTCAAAAGAAAAAGCCTGTAAAGAAAACTGGACAAGCTCAAGCAGCAGTAAAACCAAAAAGAAAAAATGCGGAGAGAAAGTTGAGGTCTGGTATTACAACTGCGGCGATAATGATTTCATTTATGCCCTGACGTTTGAAGGCAATACCTTGAGCGGCGAAAACACTGATGGCCGCGGCAAGGGAAAGTCGGATTGCACCGGGAAACGATAATTGTCTCTTGAAATTATCTGATTTTATGGTATCAGCATCAACATCAAGATAACGTTCGCTGTAAATGATTTTCTGAACGGTATTTTACAACAATAATTTAGTTAAAAAAAGAATCGGGAAGAATGGTATGCGTATGAAAAAATCCGACTTGTCTGTCTTAGTGCTTTTAATTTTTGTGTTTCTCAGCCTTCTCACAGCCTGCGAGAAAAAATCGGAAGAAGATTCCCTCCAGAAGATGACCGATTGGATTCAGTATGGTAACGACAAGGACGGCAGTACCTGGTCCTATAACAGAAACTTAAGCGTGAATAAAGACGGTGAAAATTATATCGTCAACGCATGGGCCAAAAGATCTCTCTCTGATAAAGGCAGAGAAAAAGCCATTCAAGACATGAAGGCTCTTGGAAAATACGCTGAAGGATTTGACAAACTGTCAGAAGATAGAATTTTGAATGAAGTGGACTGCGGCAAACAGAGATTCAGAATAGTATCCATTGTCAGATATGATTCAGACGGTAAAATATTATATTCACAAAATGTGAATGAAAGCGTGTGGCAACCTGTCGTGCCCAATACCAACGGCGGTATTTTCTATAAAAAAGTATGTCCCCAACCGTAAAAATCAGATCTTGGATTGGCTGTCCTTGATCAGCATGGTGGCCGGATCGAGCAGCAAATCTTTCGGAGAGCGATCCACGGTTCCACCCTTCAAGGATTTAATGTAAACCTCATCACCTTTGGTTGCCAGTTGAACCATCACATCGAATAGATCCGCTACGTGTAAAAAAGAAAGCGGCAGCCCGTTTTCCTGCGGTGTCTCATGACGATGGGTATGGACGGTGAACCATAAACACATGGAATATTTCTTCGCCAGTTCCTTTAACTGCACCAGCTGTCCCCTGCCCGCGTCATCAAACTTAAAGCCGTCAATGATTATTGTATGTGGCTTGAAGATGTTTTGCTCCATTAAATCAGTCAGGCGTTCTTCCAATTTTGGCGTACTGAATCCCTCAACCTTGAAGGTCATGATAAAACGATACGGTTGAATTTTATCCCAGTATTCATTTACATCGGGAATGTCGAATTTTTCAGCGATGTCATGAAATATTTCCTGATACCAAAGGTCCACCTTGCTGACAGCATCATTGAGGCTGACGTGCAGAACAGAGTGCTCGCGTAACATCATATTCAAGGCCAGTTGTACAAGCAAAGCCGTCTTCCCCACCCCTGCATGGGCCAGCACAGCACCGAAACCTCCCACAGGTAAAATATCTTCATTGTCGTAACCAAGATTGACCAGCGGATTGCGATAAATCATTTCTTTTTTCATCATGATGATATCCTTATACGTTAAATGGATAATATTGTTTTCCCTTTTCAGGGCGACGCCACTTGTAAACATTTCTCACAAATAGATTAAGCGGCTGATTTTTTATTCTGAGCCACTTCCAGGGCAATTTTTTCGGCTATGGACTGCGGCACCTGACGGTAAAGGGCAAACTCCATGGTGAACTGTGCCTTACCCTGGGTGGCCGAACGCAGGATCGTCGAAAATCCGAACATTTCGGCCAGCGGTATCTGCGCTTCAATCACGCACATGACATCTTCATCCTGCGAACCGATAATCATGCCACGTCGCTGATTCAAAAGCCCCATGACCGGCCCCTGAAATTCCACCGGAGTTTCCACGACAACCTTCATGATCGGTTCGTGAATAACCGGCTTGGCCCGCAGACACGCTTCTTTGAAAGCGCCGCGCGCCGCGGCTTGGAAAGCCATATCCGAAGAATCCACGGCGTGGGAAGAGCCATCATTGATGACCACCTTCACCCCGGTGACCGGAAATTCCAGTTTCGGCCCTTTGGCCATGCTCTGCTTGAATCCTTTTTCGCAGGCGGAAATATATTGAGAGGGAATCGCGCCGCCGAATACCTTATTTTCAAAAACAAACTCGGCATCGCTGATCGGTTCCAGATAACCGGCAACACGCCCGAACTGACCGGAACCTCCTGTCTGTTTTTTATGGGTATAATTGAAATCGGCGCGCTGGGTAATGGTTTCGCGATAAGCGACGCGGGGATTGCCGGTTGTTACGTCAGCGCCGTATTCACGCCGCATTCTTTCCACGTAAATGTCCAGATGCAACTCGCCCATGCCCTCAATAATCGTATCGCCGGTTTCGTTATCCACAAAAGTTTTGAAAGTCGGGTCTTCCTTGGAAAATCTATTCAGAGCTTTGGCCATAGCCAACTGCGACTTGTTATCTTTAGGCACGATAGCCAGAGAGATTACCGGTTTCGGCACGTACATCGAAATCATCGTTAAATTTGTTCCAGGCGAAGTAAACGTATCACCGGAAGAACATTCAATCCCAAATAGCGCGCCGATGTACCCCGATTTCAGGGCTTCTACATCTTCCATCTGATCGGCGTGCATCCGCACAACGCGGCCGACTTTAACTTTTTTACCATTGCGGATATTGACAATAGTCGAACCTTTCGCCAGTGTTCCCTGATAAACGCGAAGATAGGTTAATTGACCATACTGGCCATCTTCCAACTTAAAGGCCAGGGCGACAATCGGTTTTTCGGGATCATTTTCCAGCACAATAAGTTCTTCGTTGTTTTCCATATCCATCGCCACATTTTCTATTTCGGACGGGCTTGGCAAAAGATAATTCACACCATCGAGCAACGGTTGTATCGCTTTGTTCTTATAAGCCGATCCCATATAAACGGGAGTTATTTCTCTTTGCAAGGTGCCTTTACGTAGCGCCGCATAAATCATTTCGGAGGATACTTCGCTCTCGTTGAGTATGGCTTCCGTCAATTCATCGGAAAATATCGATGCGGCATCTATTAATTCTTCTCTTTTCGCTTTGGCTTCATCCAGAAGATTTGCCGGAATTTCCGACTCACGCACGATCTCTCCGTTATCGCCGTCAAAATAAAGCGCTTTCATGCTGACTAAATCAACGACGCCTTCGGCTTCATTTTCCAGACCGATGGGAATCTGCATGGCTACGGCATTGTGCCCCAGCTTTGTTTTCAACTGGCTGATGACACGGAAGGGATTAGCGCCGCTGCGGTCGCATTTATTAATAAACGCGATGCTCGGAACTTTGTATCTTTTCATCTGACGATCCACGGTAATGGATTGCGACTGAACTCCACCTACAGCACATAAAACCAGAATGGCTCCGTCCAGAACGCGCAATGAACGTTCCACCTCTATGGTAAAATCAACGTGACCCGGCGTGTCAATGATATTGACTTCATGGCCTTTCCATTCGCAATAAGTCGCGGCGGACGCGATGGTAATTCCGCGTTCCTTTTCCAACTCCATGGAATCCATGGTAGCGCCGACACCGTCTTTTCCCTTGACATCATGAATGGCATGAATTCTTTTCGTATAGAAAAGTATCCTCTCGGTAAGCGTTGTTTTGCCTGAATCGATATGAGCGCTTATTCCAATATTCCTGATTTTCTGATCATCAATTTTCATTTTTTTCCCTTTTCTATTGCTTATAAAAAACGACACCCCTTCCCGTAAATCTCTTCCAGATGGGGTGTCCACCATTAGCGAGCATTAATGAATTGAGTTTAATATATGTTGCACCGCAATATGTCAAGAAATTATTTTCTGATTCATTCATCCATCGACGAGCTTGTTTCTTCAGGCTAAACGTGCTATCTTCAAACATCTTTAATATTTGATTTACAAAGGAGTTTTGGATGTTTGAAGAAATAATGCCCAACCTTTACCGGATTGTCATCCCCCTGCCCAACAGCCCGCTGAAAGATCTGAATTCTTATGTTATTAAAGCCGATAACCGGAATCTGATTATTGACACCGGATTCAATCGCGGTGTCTGTTATGAGGCAATGGAAAAGGGTCTGCGGGCTCTCGAGATTGATTTATCCAAAACAGATTTCATGCTGACTCATATGCACTCCGACCACACAGGACTTGTTTCCAGATTATGCACCGATAGCAGCATCGTCTATTTCAGCAGAATCGATTCCAAAGTATTCAATGAAAACATCGACTGGCAGGCCATGCTGGATTACGCTCTGCATAACGGTTTTGAACAGGAAGAACTGATGAGAGCGGCCCAAAGCCATCCCGGTTTCAAATACCGTCCCCGGAAGATTCCCGAATTCACCCTGCTGGATGACGGCAGTATCATTGAAATCGGCAATTACAAACTTCGCTGCATCCTCACGCCCGGACACACCGAGGGACATATCTGTCTCTATGAGGAAGAAAAGCAGCTTCTCTTTTCCGGCGACCATGTTCTTTATGACATCACACCGCATATCGAGTCCTGGTCGTATGAAGTTAATTCTCTGGAAAACTATATGCAGAGCCTTGACAAGGTGAGGAATCTTCCCGTTAAGCTGGTTCTCCCCGGACACCGCAACTTCTTTACCGATCTCCAAGGAAGAGCAGACGAACTGAAAAAGCATCACGAAATCAGGGCTCAGGAAGCACTTGAGATTTTGGGTAAAAACACAATGAGCGCCTATGATATTGCCGCGGGAATGACCTGGGATATCGATTGCGAGAACTGGGAACAAGTTCCCGTCGCCCAGAAATGGTTTGCCGTCGGTGAAACCATCGCCCATCTTCTTTATCTGGAAAGTAAAGGACAAATCAAACGGCACAAGGGCGAAAAAACCGATACCTATTCAGTTCGGTAAAATTATATCCCGGATTACACGTGTTTGTTCAGCCACGCGATGATGTCGGCGAATACTTCTTCCCGGTTTATTTCGTTGAGCATCTCGTGGCGGCCGTCGGCATAGAATTTTAAAGTTACATCACTAATGTCCGCGCTTTTCAGCGCATGATAAGCCTGTGTCACACCTTTGGTGTTACCGCCCACCGGGTCTTTGGCTCCGGAGAAAAGGTAAATGGAAAGATTCTTCGGAATCCCGGCGATATTTTCTTTTTGATTGATAAAAGCAAGACCACCCAGAAAGTCGCAGAAAAATCCCGCCGTAAAAACTCCCCCGCAAAACGGGTCGTTGATGTATTTATCCACTTCCGCGTTGTCGCGGGAAAGCCAGTCGTATTCTGTCCGGTTAGGTTTGAAAGCTTTGTTGAACGCGCCAAACGTGAGCTTATTCATTATTTCGCTTTTTGCTTTCCTGCCGTGAAGTTTCGCATCTATCTTCGCGATACAATGACCGACCTTACCCGTCATCCCCGGATCACCTCCCGTACCGGAAAGAATCAGACCGGTAAGCTCGTGGCCGTAAAGCATGGAATAGTTACGGGAGAGAAACGAGCCCATACTGTGACCGAAAAGAAAGAAAGGTTTATTCGGATTGTCTGTTTTGATGATGCCGGTCAACGTGTGCAGATCATCCACGACCTTTCCCCATCCGTTTTCGTCGGCAAAATATCCCACATGATCCTTCGATCCGGCAGTTTTTCCATGCCCCCGATGATCATTGGCATAAACGGCATATCCGGCCTTGGTCAGCACCTCAGCAAATCTTTCATAACGCGCGGCGTGCTCCGCCATCCCGTGAGCAATCTGCACGACAGCTTTTAAATCGGACACATTATCGGGCATCCATTTGTAAGTAAAAATTTGGACATCATCGGATGCTTGGAAGGTCAAATTATCTTTTTTCATCTCCGTTTCTCCTAAATTATTGAATAATATTTTTTTTCAAACACTGCTTCAGGCACTGGC
>JBATES010000136.1:0-2003 GCA_049664145.1 Smithella sp. | reverse complement strand
CTTCCAGGCGTTTGGCACGCTGGAATCCCCTTACTCCAAGACAGGAACGGGCATCGGTATCGGCCTGTCTCTGACCAAGCAGCTGGTGGAACTCCACGGCGGAACAGTCAGCGTCGAAAGTAAATTTGGACACGGCAGTTGCTTTACCGTTTTTCTGCCGCTGAAACAAAAACAGACGGGGGCGATGGAGTAGCCATGTTGCCATGAGCTCAACGGATGCTTACGCCATGAATATGAGGCAGTCGCAGATCCTGTGTGTCGATAGCGACGCAGCCGGACTGGTCTTGCTCGACGCGATTCTCACGCCGCGCGGTTATGATGTGATTCGCGTCAATACCGGTCAGCAGGCGCTGGAAGTTCTCGAACGGCAAACGGTCGATTTAATCCTTTTGGGCGTCATTTTGTCCGGAACGGATGGGTTTACCATCTGCGAGCAAATTCGGGCTGGTGAACGCTTTCATGATATCCCTATTTTGATGATGTCCGCTCTGAAGTCGCGTGAATATCTTCTCCGGGGCATTGAAGCCGGCGCCGATGATTATTTGTTTAAACCGCTTGATCATGAAGAAATGCTTGCCCGCATTAAAATGCGCCTGAAGCGCAAAAAAACACGCGACGGCTTCAACGATGCATACAGTGATATGAATAAGCTTGCGGCCCTGAGCAGAGAAATGATCGAACCCTTCCATGCATCGCGTTTTGATTTTCAGGCCAATATCGACAAAATTGTTAAACTGCTGGTCGGCACGACAACAAACATGGTCAACAAGCCGCGGTCGGTGGTTGTGGGCAATATGACGGACCATCAACTCTGGCATTGGGTTCATTATGAATATGCTTTTAACGAATTAAACCGGGTCAAACTGGTTTTCAGCCCGCTGACCGGTATTCCGTTGCCGGAAAAGGGCAAGTCGAAAACGATTTTGCTGACAGGCAGGCAGCTTGCGCCGGAGGCAACGCAGCTGGTCAATAATTTCCAGACCAGAAATATGTCCCTTGAAAATGGCCTGGGGTACTTAACCCATGAACTGTGCATTCTGGCCGTTAATTACGGACAGGAGATCAGCGACTATAATATTCATTTTTTCCAGCAGGTTGCTGTCCAGGGACACTTTTTTCACTCCCTTGCGGATCAGCATCAGGAAGTCGTGAAAGCCTTTGACTACACCGTTTACACGCTGGCCCGCGCCGCTGAAGCCCATGACGACGATACGGGCAATCATAATTATCGTGTGGGAGAATACTGTGGGATCATTGCCGAACGTCTGGGCATGAAGGATGATTTTGTTCATGCCATCCGAATACAGGCGACGCTCCACGATGTCGGTAAAATTCATGTTCCCCTGCCCATTCTTAGAAAAACTGAACCGCGGAGTGCGGAGGAGTGGATTGAATTCAGAAAGCATACCCTCTGGGGAGCAAAAATTATCGGCGGCAATCCGCATTTGCTGATCGGACAATCAATCGCCCTGAATCACCATGAAAAATGGGACGGCAGCGGCTACCCCAGGGGGCTCAAAGGCGATGCCATTCCCATCGAAGCGAGAATCGCAGCGATTGCAGACCAGTATGACGCGCTGCGTACCGGACGGAATCAGAAAATGGCCGTTGACCATGCCACGGCCACCAAAATTCTCAACCATGGCGATGGGCGCATTAAGCCGCAGCATTTCGATCCCCAGATCCTCAAAGCCTACCGCGAGACAGCCTTTCTTTTTGAAGAAGTTTATGAAAGACGGAAAGGATAAAGCCGCTGGGCGATGGGTCAAATCACTCTTGCCTTAACGTCTCAATTATGAAATAGTCGCCGGGAATTAATCCATGAGTTAAGATCGACGGTTACACTTTAAAAAGCCATGAAAAAAAACAAACAGCATCAATATATTGAGATCAAGGAGGTAGCAGAATTATGTCAAATGCAGTCATTGTCAACGGTGTGCGCACCGCGGTCGGAGCCTTCGGAGGCTCCCTGAAGGACGTTCCCGCCAAGGATCTGGGAGCTC
>JBATES010000135.1:0-2556 GCA_049664145.1 Smithella sp. | reverse complement strand
GTTTAAACGGCCAATCTCCTTCCCCCTTCACTTTCTTCCCTGCTGGCATGGGGGGGGAGAAAGCAGAGGAGAGATATAAAAAAGAAATGGCAAAGGGGAAGCGCCCCGTGTTGTTTTAAGGAGTATTTACATTGAAGACAGATAACAAAATGATGAGCCTGTTCAAAACAGACGCCGGAAGAAGTTTTCTCGACATCGCTGTGATCGGAGCCGGTTTCCTGGCGCTGCTTCCCATTCTGGGAATCAACCGCACAACCGACTTTATGATCTTCTGCGTCTTTGTTCTTGGATTCAATATCCTCTACGGGTTTATGGGAAGGCTCTCCTTCGGTCATATGCTCTACCTCGGGACAGGCGCTTATGCCATCACTCTTTTTTCAGAGCATGTTTCACAAAATCCGCTGCTCGCCATCCTGGCCGGGATATGCGCCGGCGCACTCATCGGGGTTATCCTCGGGCCGATTATTGTCCGGACAACCGGCGCCTGTTTTGCGCTGATTAATCTCGCCTTCGATCAGGTCGGATATTTTCTCGTTCTGGTGGCGTTTTCCAAATACACGGGCGGCGAAGACGGGATGTCGGTCTACTTTTCCAAAATGGGTTTTCTCGACTTCGGGCAAAAACCGGTTATGTTCGGTTTTACATTGCTGTGTCTGCTTCTTACTTATTATCTGCTGAAAAAGTTCACATCCTCCCCCTATGGGATTCTGATCAAGAGCATCAAGGAGAATGAAACACGGGTGAAGTTTCTCGGATACAACACCTTCAATTACAAATGGATAACCTTTATCATTTCCACGTCGATTGCCGCGTTTGCCGGGGCGCTGTCGATTTTGAATTACGGATATGTCACACCCAGTTTTATCGATCCTTCGCGCGCGGTGGAAGTGATCTTTGCCGCATTGATCGGTGGGTCCGGCAGCCTTTACGGCGCGATCATCGGCGGTGTGATTTACATGGCGATCAGCAATTATCTCGCATCCTACATATCACGGTGGGAAATGTTTCTCGGGATAGCGCTCCTGATCTGCGTATTCCGTTTCCGCAGCGGCATCTGGGGATTTGTGGTGGATAAATTAAAAATTCTGGATCAGCCGAAAGAGAGGATATCATGATCAACACCATTGCATACGGATTAACCATCGGTGGAATTTTATATATCATCAGTATCGGGCTTTCCCTCACTTTCGGCACCATGCGGATTGTTAACTTTGCCCACGGCCTGATCTACGCCATCGGCGCATACCTTTTAATTACGCTCCTGCCTGTTGCAAGGAATAACTTTATCCTGGGAGCTTTTCTGGCCGTCCTGGCCATTATTCCGATCAGCTACATTATTGAAAGATTTGTGGTGCGCAAGCTCTATGGCGTGTCCATTGACTATGCCATCATTGCCACATACGCGGTTGTACTCATCGGGGTCGATCTCATTAAATGGATATGGGGATCCTCGCCGATTCCTCTTTCTGATCCGGTCGGAATTGATGTTGCTTTTCTGGGCATCACGCTGCCTTTGTACCGTCTGATCATCATTGCTCTCGCTGTGATCATTTTTATCGGCCTGGCCATTTTCTTCAAAAAAACTATGGTGGGAAAAATTGTCACGGCGGCCCTGGAGGATAAGGATGCTGTGAGGAGCCTGGGAATTAACGTTGACAAGTATTTTGCCTATATCTTTGTCATCGGAAGCTGTCTGGCCGCGCTCGGTGGTGTTTTGTACGCGCCCATCACATCGGTTCATCCCTACATGGGCTCGATGGTTCTGCTATTGAGTTTTGCCGTTGTTCTGGTGGGAGGGCTCGGCAACATCAAAGGGACATTCTTTGCAGCCTTTGCTCTGGGCATGGTCATGTCCGTTACCGGAAGGCTTTGGGGACCGGCCGCGGAAACCATGGTCTTTGTGGTCATGGGCATCGTACTGATCTTCAAACCGATTGAAGTATAATCCGATTTAAAGCTTCTCCGGAGAAAAATAAAATGGAAAAAGATTGGTCCCGGAAAACGGCTGTCGATATCTTCAACGTGGCGCTCGGGGCCGTTGATCCCTACAAATTAGTTCAAGCCTATGGCGAATTCATATCTTCAACCTATGCCCGGGAGCGTTGTCATAAACTCTATCTGGTCAGTTTTGGTAAAGCAGCCTTTACCATGACCAGGGCGCTTACTGAAAGCTCTATCCGGGACATGATCACCCGAGGCATCGTCATCACGAAATACGGCCACTCGGCAGGCATTCTCGCCGGTCATATCGAAATATTTGAAGCCGGTCATCCGGTTCCCGATGCAAGGGGTTTGGCTGCAACGAAACAGGCAATCCATTTACTCCAGGACGGAGCTCGTCAAACCCTTGTGCTTTGCCTGATATCCGGCGGCGGTTCGGCTCTGCTGGTTGCCCCCCGTGACAACATCAATCTCGGCGAAAAACAGCAGGTGACGGAATTGCTGCTGAAAGCCGGGGCAAACATCAACGAGCTCAATACCGTAAGAAAGCACATCTCGGCTGTAAAAGGAGGACGGTTTGCCGAAATTGCCTGCCCCGCAAAAGTCTTATCGCTC
>JBATES010000134.1:0-16344 GCA_049664145.1 Smithella sp. | reverse complement strand
CCTTCCCGAACAAGAATAAACAGACAGATTATGAATATGAGAGTGAAAAGCTTGCCACGGAAATCATCCGCCATACTGGGCACGACTTGAACAAACGAGGCTAAAAAATTGAGAAAAGTATTAACATCATCAATATTCCCCCAAAGTTTGATAATCATTTTATTTTGATAAAAGAAATCATCAAGAGCGGAATTCATGTGGAGATAAATAAAAAATAATATTAAGGGAATCAAAAAACCAGAGCCTATCATCCCCATTTTTTTCATGACATGTTTTCTTGTGTCTCGAACTGTCAGTAATTGCCAGCACAGCAGAATGATGAATGGTGGAAGAATGGCAATGACCGAAGAGTACCGGGAAAGAACCGACATACACAAGAAAAATCCTGTCGCAAAACCGTTAAAAGGATTTTGCGAATATCGCAAAAAGAAAATCAGCGCCAGAAGTTGAAAAGCATAGGCAAAGTAATTGGGAAAAGGATAAATGATGTAGGGGTGAATTAAAAATATCAAGAGGACGGAAACAAATGCAAGATTCTTATTTAGAAATCTGAGAAAAACAAGATAAGACAGAAATAATGATAGAGAATAAAATAAACCCGTGATCATTCCCAGACTAATTAATCTTTCACCAAACAACTCTAATGCAACGCTTTGAATCCATGAATAGATATATCCATAGAAAATAAGTACTCCGGAATGCGGAATGGCTCCTCTTTTTATGTCCACAGCCTGAAGATAAGCGCCACCCCAGTGATAATTATCAACATTCACCATGGATTCAATCAGACTGCAACCGAAACTCGCCGCGCATATGATGATGACCAGCAGATCAAAAAGGTTGAACCTGCTGAAATAACAGGAAACTTTTCTTAAATATCCCGGCTGGAATGATTCTTCCGGTTCTCTCATAAGGCAATGAAAGTCCTTTTGAAAAAAATAATCTTATGTTTTCCGCGGTAAATAATTTGCCGGCATTCATAAGCATTTATCCGGAAAATCATTATAAAAAAAGCCTTTTTTGAGCTTGACAAAATTCCTTTAGCGGTGTCTTGTTTTTGAGAATTATTGAAATAATTATTTATCTTTTTCAAAACAAATGCAATATTTATTCTCACTGTTTTGCAGATCGTTTGCCTGACTATATATTATTATTCAATACTTTCTGGCGGAGAATCAAAATCAAAGATATAAATTTCGATAAAGACAAAATTAAATATTCGTTACTGTTATTATCCGAACGCTTTAACTACAATCATTGGATTTATGACAATATTCAACGCTACATCGGTGATAATATTCTGGAAGTCGGAGCCGGCATCGGCAATATTACCGATTTCATCATCTTCAAAAATAAATTGACAGCAATAGATATCAACCAGGACTACATCGATTATTTAAACGCCAAATATTCTTTCCGGGATGCATCAAGTTTTCATGCATTCAATGTGGATATTCAAAACATCAAGTCATCGCCTCTGACAGCTGAAAAATTTGATACGGTCATCTGCATGAACATTCTTGAACATTTAAAAGATGACCGTGGAGCCATAACAAACATGAGCACTCTTTTGGAACCCGGCGGCAGACTGATCATTCTCGTACCTGCCTTAAAAGCGCTATTCGGTTCAATGGACATTTCCTTCGAACATCTTCGACGTTACAATAAGGATGATTTAAAATCACTCATTCGCGATCAGGACATGGAAATTGTCAGGCTTTATTACCTGAACTTTCTGGGTCTGCTGGGCTGGTTTTTCAATGGCAGGATCTTGCGGAAGAAAGAACTGCCGGAAAATCAGACGAAATTTTTCGACAAACTGGTCCCTTTTCTGGGCTTTGCGGAAAAAATAATCAGACCTCCCCTGGGACAATCACTCATTCTTGTTGCTGAAAAAAAATATAATAAAACGGTTTAAAAGAAAATTATCATATAAAAGACATGAATTTTGTTTTTATTAATCCACCCCGAAAGATTGCCGCAAATAACATTTGGAGCATCATCAACGCTGAACATCCTCCGCTGGGAATAGCTCTTCTCTCCGCAATCTGGGATGCACAGGGTCACACATCGCAAATCATTGACGCGGCGGCCTTAAAGCTTTCCCTTCCGGATATTATCGCCGGAATAAACCCCGCTGCGGATTATATCGGCCTCACCGCAACGACGCCGGAAATTTCCAGCGCTACCGCGATCGCCCGCGGCATTCGTGATAAATTTCACGACATCAAAATAGTCATGGGCGGCGTTCATCCGACGATTTTCCATGAAGAACTTGTGCGGAATAAAATTTGCGACATGGTTGTTCGCAATGAAGGTGAGATTTTTGTCACTGAACTGGCCAAAGGCACACCGATGCATCTTATCCCCAATCTGACCTGGCGCAACCAACAAGACGAAATCATCATCAATCCTGATGCCGAAGCATACGTGAACCTGGATCATTTACCTTTCCCCGCTTATGAAAAACTGCCGATGCACTTGTATCATTCCGCGCTGGGAGCAGCGCAATGTAAGCCATCCATAGGAATGGTAACTTCCCGGGGCTGTCCCGGCCATTGCACCTTCTGCTTTTCGGGGATGTTCGGTTCGCAAATCAGACTTATGTCGCCGTCGCGCGTTATTGAACATATTGAACTGCTCCAGAAAAAATACGGCATCCGGGAAATATCCTTTTATGATGACACATTCACCGCCAACAAAAAAAATGTCGTCGCGTTGTGTCAGTTGATGCTGGAGAAAAAAATCAGGCTGAGCTGGTCATGTTTTGCCCGCGTTGATACCGTCACACCGGACTTGCTGCTGCTGATGAACAAAGCGGGCTGTCATCAAATCATGTACGGTTTTGAAACGCCGGACGAAAACATTTTAAAAAGCATCGACAAGCGCATCACCCCGGATCAGTTTCAGAACGCCGTAACCTGGACAAGGGCGGCAAAGATTAACATTCGCGGGGCTTTTATGCTGGGCAATCCGGGAGAGACGGAAGCCGGCATGCAAAAGACCATTGATTACGCGAAAAACGCCGATATTCAACTGGCCGTTTTCAACATCACCACACCCTATCCCGGGACGACAATGTATAAGGAATTTCAGAAAAAAAAATCGCTGCTGCATCAAAACTGGGATCTCTATAATCTGGGGGAGCCGGTGTTGAAACTGGATACGGTATCCGATCAGGTCGTCAAAAAATATTATTATAAAAGCTACCGGGGATTTTATCTGCGTCCTATCTTTATTCTTCGGCATATCTTTACGGTACGCACTTTCTCTGAAGTGTTAATGTACGCCAGAGCGGTATTTAAAATTACTGTCCTGCTCTGCAGAAATATTTATTACAATAGGGTTTATTAAATTGATTTATACTGGATCTCTGCTTTGTTGACAAATTCTATGAATTGGGACATCCAACATATATTTATGTTTCCGCCTATCATGGGGGCTACGATCAACTCCGTTTTTCTGTCACCGGAGTTTAGGATTATTTTATATCTTCTCATTGCCGTCATTCTGATATTCGGAACTCTGTTTTTTATAAAAAAGAAATTTTCCCCATCAGACGCGTTCAGAAAAGCTGTCCTCACCGCATTTTTTGTCTCTGGTCTCCTCTACGCAGTCCATGCCGACATCGGCTGGATCACGTGGCTTGTAACCGATATCAGAAACTATTGGGGGTTATCGACAGAAGGCAAACTCAGCAAGATGAATGATGGATTGTATGAGTTTGTTCTTCAGGCAAAGAAAACAGTTGATGATGATTACCAGATATACTCTTCATTTGAATATGCAGAAAAGCGCACACAATATTATCTTCTTCCACTGAACAAGCGTAAGCAGGCCCCCTACATTATTGTAATCGCGGATCATGAAGCCAGATTCGATCCCCATACACGCGTTTTCACGCGCGGGAAGACCGTTATCGCCGATGTGGAACCGGTTTTAGTGTTTGCGCAGGACGCTTACATCCTGAGAAGGCCATGATAATATCGACGTGTATAGCCATATTCTTGCCAACTCTCCTGGGATTTTTCGTTGTCTCTATTATACTCAGGAATGACGTGGGAACTCCTTTTGTGGAGCGAATTGGTCTGTCTTTCCCGCTTGGCGCCGGACTCCTGACACTTCAGATGTTCCTTTTAGGAATACTGCGTGTTCCGCTGACGCTTTTTAATACGACTTTACCTGTGTCCGTGGAACTGGTCGTGCTTGCCATCTGGATATGGCGGAAAAATATTATGTTGATCAATCATTCGGAGCCTGGTTTCTTTACTGAATTCACATCACCCCAAAACCACTGGGCAAGAAAATGCTTATTAGCTTTATTGGCACTTTGGATAGGCGCAAAGCTTGTCTCCGTATTTCTATTAACCGGTCTCAGACCAATTTATTCGTGGGACGCATGGACAGACTGGTCTGCAGCAGCAAAAGTCTTTTACAATGCACGGGGTTTGCTACTTGATGCTCCTCTACAGGATTTTTTCGGTAAAAATGCTGTTGACAGAATAATCTTCTATCCTTTGAATAATATGCTTTTACAGGTATGGATAAGCCTTTGGATCGGCTCATTCGATGAAGTATTCGTAAAGTTCCACAACCCGGTCTACCTCCTCAGCATGGCCATATGCTTTTATTACACCACTGCCCGTGAGATCAACAGAATCTGCGCTCTTGCACTACTCGCCATCGTCCTGAGTTCGCCGCTATTGTCCTATCATGCCGTTGAAGTTAACAGCGATTTGATGCTCGGTGTGTACCTTTTCCTTGCATCTGCATCCTTTCTGAGGGCAATGCGGGGGCAGACGGCATACTGGGTTCTGGCCGGAATATATTCCTCAGAAGCGCTGCTGACCAAGGAAGAAGCGTTCTTTTTTATTTTACCTTTTCTTTTGTCGGCAATCATGTATTTTCAATTTGCCAGGACAAGCAACTCCAGAAAGTTCACGCGTATTGCCTCGCTATTCACACCATTCCTGATAGTGGTTCCCTGGTATATATTTAAATTATATTACGGACTCGGATGGGGGGCAATGGCCGATTGGATCGTTGGATGGACGGCTTCTGGTTTTGAGAACGATCACAACATGTTTAGTATGCATATGACTTTTTATCCAGAGATACTGGGAGGGTATTTATTTTCCATGGTATCACTGAATAATTTTAATGTTATTACTTTCTTCCTACTCCTATTATTGATAGCACACGGAAAGCTGACAAAAGAATTCCTGCACCTGTTATTTCCCGTTGCCGGCTATATAATCTTTTTCCTCATGATCTATATGTTTACTGCATATCGTGAATGGTTTTTGATGGGCGGCGTAGGTTGCCGCAACGTCCTAACGTACTATCCCACGCTTTGCCTGCTCACTGTATTGCTTCTTAAAAGGCCTGACTCGCTCAGAACGAGTTTTCAAGCTGAAAGCTAAAACATTAAATCGCTCCTGATTAAAGTAGAGCGCAAAGCTTTATAACTATTAAAAAATAATTAAATATCTTAAATTTGAGCCGATGTTTAGTAGCGCCCTTGGCTGTTTTATTGCCCTATGACTCAGGAACAAGAAATCATGACTTGATAAGTAAGATCTTGGAAATCTAAGCACAAATTATTTTATATAGATTTTTATCTCCTGCAAGTCAGTATCAAACAACAGACTTGGTAATTTCTTCTTTTTTTAGCAACGCTATGATCACCGCCAGTAAAGAGGCCGCAACCTGCATGATAAAAGGATAAGACGGGATTAAATGACGATCCATATCATCCAGTCCGGCAAGCCATATTGAAAATAATTGTCCCAGGATAAACAGGAGACAAAAGCCCTGCACCCACGCAATCTTACCGTATCTGAAAAACACAAATATAATAACGGCCGATTGCAGAAATAACAGAATAAACGTAGTGCCGTAAGCACCGACAACGATATCCAATAAACGTTGAGCCATGTACTGGACATAAACCGTTGTCCACCGGGACTGATGGATGAACCGTTTTATTCTCTCCGGCGCATAATTCTCTGTATCGGGAAAATTCAGACAGAAAAGCATGTCTTTCGTCGGCGGCAGATATTGAGGAAATCTTTTATTATAACTTTGATATCTGTCCATAAAGTCATTATTGATGGTGAAAGGAACCGTGTAATAATCCAGATGTCTTTTCGCGTCGATAATCGCAATCAATTCCGGGTCGCCGCCATCCCGGTAGGCCCCGCTGTAGCTGATATGAAACAGCGTGTTGTTCAGGGCGATGTTGCTCAAAACAAACTGGCCATTGTGGTTTTTATTCATTTCGCAGTAGCCCAGCACGCCGGCTAACGCAACAAGCAACCCGAGCAATCCCCAGTAAATGATTTTCCTTTCTTCGCGCAAAACAACGAACCGGAGCAGAAAAAAAAGAAGAAGAACAAAGATAAGCATCAGATACGTCGGTTTCAGCATGATTAAAAAAAACGGTAAAAAACCGAGGGACAGCGCCTTCATTTTCCCGGGCTTTTCAAGATATTTTACCAGAATCAGCAACAATAAAATCGAACCGGCAAAGCAGAGAAACTCCGGATTAAGATAGACATTCTGGATAAGCACAGGATGCCATAAACCGTAAAAAAGAGTCGCGATGACAGCAATATATTTATCTTTTACGACGCTTTGGGAAACGAAATAAAAAGGTATGATGGAAAGAAACGATATGACCTGCTGAAAAACAAGCAGATGAGAAACAAGATTTTCCCCTGAAGCATATTGAAAAAATTTTATGATGTAAGGATACAGGGGCGTCCGGTACAAATCGACAATGCCTTGGCCGATATCCACAAAAACAAAATACGAGACGCTGTCCGAATTGTACAAAACCATTCCCGGATGCAAATAACCGAAGTAAAAAAACCGGTATAAAAGGCAGATGACCAAAATCCCGACGAGAAAAAAGCCATCGGGAAACTGATTGATTTTATGATTTAACCAATGAATTTTCTGCATAAAATTTCTATCTCGCGATGGTTGTGACTATCCATTTTTTCGGCAATTATTGCAATAAAATTTTAATGACACTCACCGAAAGTAAATCCCGATTCATCGAGACGCAGTTTGTTTCTGCCACCTGAAGGTGGCGAGATAATTCACTCTAAGATTTTCCGATTAATACGTGTCGGAAAATCAAGGTTCATTAAGGCGCTAGTGGAATTATCCCAGGAGCAAAGCGACGTGGGATCTGATTTTCACAGCATTCTTTTGCTCATGTATTCGCCATTGACAGCAAAAAATTATTTCCCTATGCTCTGTCCGTAAAAATTATCAACTAAGGAGAACAATATGTCGGGACGTTTAAATGGTAAAAGCGCGATTATCACAGGTGCTTCCAATGGCATCGGTCGTGCTTCCGCGATTCTTTTTGCCCGCGAAGACGCCAACCTTGTTCTGGCCGATGTCAATGAAGCCGGGCTTCAGCAGGTAGCGGAAGAAATCAAAAAAACAGGCGGCAACGTTATCATTCGCAAAACAGACGTTTCGTCTGAAGAAGAAATCAAAGCACTGATTGATCTTGCCCTCGAGAAATTCACCAATATCGATATTCTGGTCAATAATGCCGGTATAGGTGGTGGACTGGACGCCCTGGAAAACCAAACAGCAGAAGAATGGCACACAGTATATGACATTAACGTTATGGGTCCGGTTTACGCCACCAAGCATATCGTTGCCCATATGAAAGAACGTCGCAAAGGTTCCATTATTAACATCGCTTCCATTGCCGGACTGCTCTCCGGCGCCGGCGGCAACGCTTACAGCGCCAGCAAAGCCGCTTTAATTAACTTCACCAAAACCGCGGCCTGCGAAGTGGGTTCCTTCAACGTCCGGATCAATGCCATCTGTCCCGGCCTGATTGAAACGGCCATGACTCAGCCCTTCTTTGACTGGGCGCGCAGCACCGGCAAGGAAAATCAGATCGGCAAGTATAGCGAGTTAAAGCGCGCCGCCGCTCCCGAAGAAGTCGCCTGGGCAATCCTTTTCCTGGCCAGTGACGAAGCAAGCTACATGACCGGCCAGGCCATCCCCGTGGATGGCGGCATCACCGCCTCGATGAGCATTCCGGGCAGAAAAATTTAAAAGAGCATTGAAAATACAAAAACAAGGAGGCAGGTTCAACCTGCCTCCTTGTTTTATTGGTTATGACTGTTAATGATGATAAAGGTTATCCCAGTCTTTCTTTGAGCGCGGCGAATTGTTTTTTCAGTCGTGCCGGCAGTCGGTCGCCAAACTGAGCGAAGTGTTTCGCGATATCGGGAATTTCCGCCTTCCAGGCATCGAGATCAACCCTGAGCAATTCATGAACATCCCGCTCATCAATTTTTAGCCCTTTCATATCCAGCCCGCCGAGTTTGGGCAGCAGACCGATGGGTGTCTGCACGGCTTCAGCTTTGCCATCCACGCGTTCGCACATCCATTTCAACACGCGGCTGTTCTCGCCGAAACCGGGCCAGAGCCAGCGGCCGTCCGCTGTTTTTCTGAACCAGTTCACATAGAATATTTTAGGAGCCTTGTCGCCGAGTTTGTCTCCCATATCCAGCCAATGCTGGAAATAGTCTCCCATATTGTAGCCGCAGAATGGCTGCATCGCAAAAGGATCCCGTCTTAAATTGCCCACAGCACCGATGTTGGCCGCGGTCGTTTCCGATGACGCCGTCGCGCCCATAAATACCCCGTGGTCAAAGTTGTAGGCTTCATTGACCAAAGGTACGACACCGGCACGCCGTCCGCCGAAGACAAAGATATCAATAGGCACACCTTCCGGTTTTTCCCAATCCGGACAGATTACCGGACATTGAGAAGCCGGCGCCGTAAAACGTGCGTTGGCATGAGCAGCCACTTCCTTCGTTTCTGATGGCCAATCGCGTCCTTTCCAGTCAATCGCGTGTTTGGGGGGCTTGCCGTCCATTCCTTCCCACCAGATATCGCCATTATCGGTCAGGGCACAATTGGTGAAAATAACATTTTGCTTGATGGTATCCATTGCCATGGGATTGGAATCGTAAGACGTACCAGGCGCAACGCCGAAAAAACCGGCTTCCGGATTGATAGCGTATAAACGTCCATCGGGACCGATTTTCATCCAGGCGATATCGTCACCCACGCATTCGCACTTCCAGCCTTTGATGGTCGGCTGCAGCATGGCCAGATTGGTCTTGCCGCACGCGGAAGGAAAAGCGGCGGCGATGTGATATTGCTTGCCTTTGGGATTGGTCAGTCTCAGAATCAGCATGTGCTCGGCCATCCAGCCTTCGCGTTTAGCCATCGCCGAAGCAATACGCAGGGCCAGACATTTTTTGCCCAAAAGCGCGTTGCCGCCGTAGCCGGAACCGTAAGACCAGATCAGGTTCTCATCCGGGAAATGGCTGATGTATTTTTTCTCAATCGGCGCGCAGGGCCAGGAAACATCTTTCTGTCCTTTTTCCAGTGGTGCGCCGATGGAATGCATACAGGGAATAAAATCGCCTTTGTCACCGAGCTTTTTGAGAACTTTTTTCCCCACGCGGGTCATGATGTGCATGTTGCAAACGACGTAAGGGCTGTCGGTTATCTCGATGCCGATCTTGGCAATCGGCGAATCAATCGGCCCCATGGAGAAGGGAATCACATACATCGTGCGTCCTTTCATGCATCCCTTGTAGAGACCTTTCATTGTTTTCTTTAATTCATCGGGAGCAATCCAGTTATTGGTGGGCCCGGCATCAACCTGATCGGCAGAACTGATATAGGTGCGGTTCTCCACGCGCGCGACATCCGACGGATCGGAGCGGAACAGGAAACTGTTTTTTCTTTTCTTCAGCTTCGTCGCCATGCCGCTTTTCACCATCTGCGCCATCAATGTATTGTATTCTTTTTTAGAGCCGTCACACCAATATACGTTTTTGGGCGTGCACAGCTGTTTCATTTCTTTGACCCAGCTCAGCATTTTTTTGTTCTTTACAGCTATTTCCATAAAATATTTTTCCTTAATTGAATTAATCTGAGCGCGGGATTGTTACATCCCGCACTCTATGGTTAACTACTTGCGTCCTTTGGACTTCTTCACCTTAACTTTTACGCTTCCCTTCGCTTTAGGTTTTACGACAACTTTCGCCTTGGATTTCGCTTTGGGTTTCGGCGCACTTTTCTGTTTGTCTTCAACTGCGGCCTGAGCGGCAGCCAAACGCGCTATCGGAATACGATAGGGCGAACAGCTGACGTAATCCATACCCACGCGGTGGCAGAACTTGACGCTGGAAGGTTCACCGCCGTGCTCGCCGCAGATGCCGACCTTCAGACCGGGACGCGCGCTGCGCCCTCTTTCCACGCCCATCTGAATCAACTGACCGACGCCGCTCTGATCAAGAATCTGGAAGGGATCAGCAGGAATAATTTTCTTGGCCAGGTAACCGGGCACAAACGCACCGACATCGTCACGGCTGAAGCCGTAGGTCATCTGGGTCAGGTCGTTCGTCCCGAAGCTGAAGAATTCCGCCTCTTCGGCAATCTTGTCGGCCAGCAGAGCCGCGCGCGGAATTTCGATCATCGTACCGACCATGTACTGAAGTTTCCGGAGTCCGTATTTGGCCAGCACTTCGGGATAAATCTTTTTCACGATAGCCGCCTGATTGTTGAATTCGGCCACGTCGCAGACGACCGGAATCATGATTTCCGGGAAAGCCTTCTTGCCTTCCTTAATAAGTTCTGCCGAGGCTTCCAGGATGGCGCGAATCTGCATTTCACTGATTTCGGCATAGGTGATGCCCAGACGCACACCGCGATGTCCCATCATCGGATTCGTCTCGTGCAGTTTTTCCGCACGGGAATTGAGATTGTCTATCGAAATACCCAGACTGTCCGCCAGGCGCTGTCTCTCGTCCGTATTTTCCGGCACGAATTCATGCAGAGGTGGATCCAGAAGACGGATGGTCACCGGTCTTCCACCCATGGCCTCAATGGTCTTTTTAATGAATTCCTTGACAAACGGAAACAATTCGTCCAGGGCCGCGCGACGTTGTTCTTCATTATCCGAAATAATCATCTTGCGCAGATAAAACAGCGGCTGTTCGCTGTTCTCGCCATAGAACATGTGCTCGGTGCGGAACAGGCCGATACCTTCAGCGCCGAACTGCACGGCCTTGGCGGCATCTTTCGGCGTCTCCGCGTTGGTGCGGATTTTCAGACGACGCAGTGAATCGCAGATCTTCATAAAAGCGTTGAAGTTGACGTCATTCTCAGCGCCGCTGATCATCGGCAAAGATCCGATATAAGCGCGTCCCTTGGTACCATTAAGGGTGACGAAGTCGCCTTCTCTGACCTCTTTGCCGTCAACTTTCATGACCTTCTGCCCAATATCAACGTGCAGAGTGCCGGCGCCCACAATGCAGCACTTGCCCCAGCCGCGAGCGACCAGTGCCGCGTGCGAGGTCATGCCGCCACGCGCCGTCAGAATTCCTTCAGCCGCGCGCATGCCTTCCACATCTTCAGGATTGGTTTCCTCACGAACGAGGATGACTTTCTTGCCTTCCTTCTTCCATTCCACTGCCACTTCGGAAGTAAAGGCGACCTGTCCCACAGCGCCGCCGGGACCAGCCGGCAGACCCTTGACCAGAAATTCCGCTGAGGCTTCGGCTTTTGGATCAACCATCGGATGAAGCATTTCATCCAACTGTGCCGGGGTTACGCGGGAAATCGCTTCGGCTGCGCTGATCATCTTTTTCTTATACATTTCCACAGCAATACGAACTGCGGCAGGACCGTTGCGTTTACCTGTTCGTGTCTGCAACATCCAGACACGGCCGTCCTGAATGGTAAATTCCAAATCCTGCATATCCCGGAAGTGCGCTTCCAGTTTGTTGCGAATAGCCTTGATCTGGGCATAAGCTTTGGGCATGGCTTTTTCCAGGGAAGGATGTCCTTCCGTATCATCCGTCTGGCGTGTTTCTTCATTCATCGGATTCGGTGTGCGGATACCCGCGACCACGTCTTCACCCTGCGCGTTGGGCAGCCATTCACCATAGAACTTGTTCTCGCCGGTGGCCGGATTACGCGTAAAGGCCACACCAGTGGCGGAATTGTCACCCATGTTACCGAAGACCATCGCCTGTACGTTGACCGCCGTGCCCCATTCATCGGGAATGCCTTCTATCCGGCGGTAAGAGACTGCACGTTTGCCGTTCCAGCTCTTGAAGACCGCGCCGATCGCGCCCCACAATTGTTCCATGGCATCATCAGGGAACGGCTTGCCGAGAACCTCCTGTACCTTGGCTTTGTAAATTTCAGCCAGTTCGGCAAGGTCTTTATCCGTAAGATCAACGTCCGATTTGGCATTGCGGCGTTGTTTCATCGCCGCCAGTTCTCTCTCCAACTGCTGACGCACACCCATGCCTTCTTCCGGCTCAATTCCTTCTGCCTTTTCCATCACGACGTCCGAATACATCTGAATCAAACGGCGATAGGAATCCAGAACGAAACGCGGGTTTTTCGTTTTCTCAATCATGCCGGCAATGGTCTTTGATGTCAGACCGATATTCAAAACTGTTTCCATCATGCCGGGCATGCTCGATCGAGCGCCGGAGCGGGCGGAGCACAACAGAGGATTTTTCGGATCGCCGAATTTCATCCCCGCGTCCTTTTCCATTTTCTGCAGCGCTTTTAAAACCTGCTCTTTTAATCCCTGCGGATAACGGCCTTTATTTTCGTAGAAAGCCGTGCAAACTTCAGTGGTAATGGTAAAACCCGGAGGAATAGGAATTTTGAGATGCGCCATTTCCGCAAGGCCAACTCCCTTGCCTCCCAAAAGATTCTTGCTCTTTCCATATCCTTCCGAGAAGGAGTACACATATTTAGCCATAACTTTGCTTTTCAACCTCCTTGATTGATCCAATTTTAATGCGCTATATCGACACAAGATTATGCCCATTGTCAAGATAAAATTACACAAATGTAATTTAAGGCAATGATACGGCAATCATTAATTAATATAACATCTTAGGATATTCCGGCAGGTTAATCCATAAACCGGAAACGGATGATCTGGAAAATGGCTGATACGGCATCTTTCCAGTTTATTTTTTTTCCTTCTTCATAGGTTCGTCCGGCATAGGAAATACCGGTTTCATAGACGCGCAGATGCTTGCCGTTGATCCGCATCCGGGCGATTTTAGCCGTCATCTCCGGTTCAACGCCAAAACGGGGACTTTTCAATTGAAGACGCTCCACAACCTCCCGGGTGAAAACTTTGTAACAGACCTCCATATCCGTGAGATTGAGATTAGTCAGCATATTGGACAGGGTTGTTAAAATATTGTTGGCTACCTGATGCCAGAAATACATTACCCGATGCGGCTCACCGATAAAGCGGCTGCCGTAAACAACCTCGGCCTTGCCATCCAGAATCGGCTGCAACAACTTCGGATAATCGGCCGGATCGTACTCAAAATCGGCATCCTGAACGATAACCATATCGCCGGTGACTCTGGCAAAACCATCACGCAGGGCGGCGCCCTTTCCCTCATTGACCGTCTTGTTCATTAGTTGAAATTTAGTTTCCGGAAACTTGCCGGTCAGGAACTGCATGACATTCCAGGTGTTATCGCTTGAGCCGTCGTTAACCAGAATCAACTCTTTTTCCAGAGAACCGGGAAGCGACTGGGCAATCACTTTGCGGACAACGTCTTCCAGATATTTCTCTTCGTTATAAACCGGAACAACAATTGATAATCTTTTGAATTTTCGATTTTCCATCGGGCTGACCTCAATACAACATATAAGGAATATTTACTTAATCCTGTACCACAACTGAGCAATAATTTCCCTAAAGGCAATGGAAGTTTTACAAAGTTCTTCCGATTGAGGCATATACCGGACAACAAAATTTTTCGCCGGCGATGAATATAAATAATGGGCGGGCAGCGGCATCACATGATCAAAATATTTTTTAAATTCAGCCTCGCTTCTCTTCATGTGAAAAGCCGAAGTTACCAGACCAATATTTATTTTATTGCCTCCCAAAAGGTTTTTTACTTCTCTGGCATTTTCCGAGGTATTTTTCGATTTGGGTTCAATTTTTATTTTTTCTTTGGGCACACCCAGTGCTTCCGCTAATTTCGCCATTGCCTGAGCTTCAGAAACTTCACTTTCACCCTTGCCGGAACAAACAAAATACCGCGTACCGGTCTTATGGAAAACGGCAACGGCGTGCAGAAGCCTTAAATTACCCATCCCCGAGTTGAATGTCTCTTTTAACGATTTTATCTCTTTTGTTCCGTTGCCCAGTACAACGATGGCATCCATATTATTTTTCAGGTCGGCGCTTTGGCTATGGACATAATCCTTTTCCAGATAGTAACAAAGGTAGTTGGACACCGGAGCGATACTGACTCCGTAAAGAAGAATAAGGCACAGCAATAAAAGCAGGGAATCGCTTTTTTTCTTAATATTTTTATAAAAAATGAAAAAAGAGACGAGAAGCAAAACATAAATAATGAAAAGGGGATCCAACATCACCTTAAGAACAGACCATATTTCATCCATGAATTCGACCGCCTTCTGATCATATTAATATTTTTTCAACATTCCTGTTCTGATAATAAATCCTGCATAATAATTATAACTTATCGAAGATATTGTTATTTACTACTAGAATCACATTAAAGTGTCAACGTATTAGTCAGATCGTTTTTACGCCGGTAAATTTTTTAAAAGTCTCCCGGAATGATAAAAATATTTTATGACATCTGCATTATCCGCTCTATTTCTGCCAGAGGGATGGGAACGGCTTGAGGAGTTTTATTGGCGAGATAGTATCGCTTTTTTAGTTCCTTAGTTTTTTCATTTATCCAATTCACATAACATTTCAACTGGAAATATCAAAAAAATACTGAACTCTAACTTAATATATGGTACAAATATTGTTGGTGTAACGAATGAAACTTCTAAATAAAATTTTTGGCACAGCAGGTCAGAAAGCTTCAAAGCGAGCTCGGTCGAAAAATACTTTGGCAGCGAAACAAATTATATTAACCAATTATTTTACCGGGAAGAAGGATCCTCAAAGGGGCGGAGATGATCAGTTCGAGCCGAATCAATTTGAAAACATGAAAGGGTGGTATGACAGTCTCCTAGCCAATCATCTTCATGGCCTTATATTTCACGATCAGCTTTCAGAAGACTTTGTCGGCAAATATACCAATGACTGTATCTCCTTTGAAAAATATGAACTTAAAAAAAGATATTCATTAAATGACGACCGTTTCTTTTGCTGGTATGAATGGTTGCTTCAGCATGAAGAGGTGGAGTGCCTCTTTTGTACGGATTTATTTGATGTGGATTTTTTCGGAAATCCTTTTCACCTGATGGATCCTTTACGATATGATTTATATTGTGGTGATGCCAGTGGGGCTGAAATGGATGAGTGGGTCAATAATCGAATGGAGTGGGCCTATGGAAAGACTTTTCACGCTGGAAAAATCAAATTTATAGCGGGCATCATCGGCGGAACACGCGAAAACATGCTGCGCCTGTTTGAGGCCATGACCCGTGATTTCGAAAAGGCGAGGCGCGCAACGCGAAAAGGGAAAAATATGAATATGGGCGTGTTCAACAAGTGCGTTCATGATTTGTTTGAACAAGACAGGATCCTGTTCGGATCACCACTGAACAGCCGTTTTAAAAAGTTTGAAGAAGAAGGGAACTTCTGCATCCGGCATAAGTAGGGCCTGAGACATAAGTATCTCTTATCAGAACACGATCCGATTTTTCGGGAAAATGCACCAAGACTTTCATAAATTGTTATATCCACAGTGAGAAATTATCATGTTAAAAAAAATCATGTCAGCAAGAAGAAAAAGGCTGGAGGAAAAGGCACGAAAACAATTTTTTTCTATTCAATTGGAAAAGACTGATATTGCCATCGATTGCGGCGCTAATGTAGGAAACTTCACCCAGCACTTATGTAAATCAGGCGCTTATGTTTATTGCTTTGAGCCCAATCCACACGCCTTTAAAGTGTTACAGGATAGATTCTCCAATATGCAGAATGTATGTTTAATCCAAAAAGGAGTTTACGATAGAAATAGCTTCCTGAAATTGTATTTGCACAAGAAATCAGATGAAGATGAAGTGAAGTGGTCAACGGCATCTTCATTGTTAGAATTCAAAGGCAATGTACTGGATGATAAGTATGTGGAGGTTGAAATTATCGATCTTTGTGAATTCATTGAATCATTAAATAAACGGGTTAGAATTATTAAAATAGATGTAGAAGGCGCTGAGTGTGCCATCTTAAGGAAAATGATCAATAGTGGCGTTATAGACAAAATTGATTATGTTTTTGTTGAGACACATGATCAT
>JBATES010000133.1:0-19502 GCA_049664145.1 Smithella sp. | reverse complement strand
TCTGTTCGCCCCGGTTGGGGATATGCGAACACATGGCCGCCAGCTTTTTGAGTTCCAGCGGCGGCGCGACGCGGAACATGCCTCTCTTGCCATAGAAGCATCCATCTGTTACGAGAATGTGGCAGTGCGGATTGAATCCAAGGAAATCTCCAAAGGTCTGCATGGCGATGACAGTGCCGGGGATGGGATCATTTTCAGGAACCGCATCATGGAGAAAAACTTTCAGAGATTCCCAGGCGCAGCGGCTCAAACCGGCAAGAAGCTTTCGATCATATAGGAAATACCGGCGGAGAACCCTCGGGATGCTGAAAATAAAATGACGATGGGGTCCCTTCTTGAGGACATCCATGCAGAGCCACTCCCCGAATTCCACCACGCGTTTCTGGTGGCAGGACGGGCAGAAATGCCTTCTTTTGCAAGAGAATGCCAGCAGATATTCATGGCCATAATTTTTGCATCGGACGCGGGCAAAGCCATGGTGCAGATCACCGCAATCCAAGTAGCGATAGATCACTTTCTCAATATAAGGCCGCCAGAAGCCGTACTGTTATAATATGGTGGATAAAAATAAATTCTCATCAAAATCAATACAGCCGATCGCTAACGCTCCGGCTGATTTTTTCGTTCAGGATAATTGACAAAATTATATCGATCATGATATCGTAGCACAAAATATATCGATGGAGGAGTTGGTATGCAGTCGGTAACCGTATCACCAAAATATCAAGTCGTTATACCTAAAAATGTCAGAGAATCATTAAAACTTCAGCCGGGCCAAAAAATGCAAATTGTTGAATATGCCGGTCGCATTGAACTTATACCGGAACGTGACATTAAAGAACTCCGTGGATTTCTCAAGGGCATCAATACCGAATTCAAACGGGAGAAAGACAGGGTATGAATATTGTAGATTCTTCGGGCTGGCTTGCATATTTTGCCGATGAGCCTAATGCCAAGCATTTTCTTCCCCCACTGAGTAATTCGGATTTACTGGTTGTTCCGGTGATAACGATATATGAAGTCTTCAAGATCATTCTGCGGGAGTCCAGTGAGAATGATGCATTGCAGGCGATCGTTGCTATGCAAAAAGGAAAAGTTGTGGATCTAAGCACACCACTGGCAATAGCGGCTTCAAGGCTGAGTCTGGAACATCAACTTCCAATGGCGGACAGCATTATCCTGGCAACAGCACAAGAATTCAAAGCCATTATATGGACGCAGGATTCAGATTTTAAAAATATAATCAAGATTAAGTACTTTCCAAAAAAGTAAAACCAACCAAGAGAAATGCAGTAGATCGCTGGGCGGTGCGTTGCTCCGGCTGCATATTTGGTTAGTGACTGGAAAACATTTATAATACGTTCTTAAATATTTTTTATTAAGAGGTTGTAATGAGATTAAACTATTTATTCGTGGCTTTGCTTCTTATAGCAGGAATCTTTGTGGGTTGTAATGATCATTCAGATGATTCAAAGGATTCAAACACTATCCCTGTTTCGGAAGTGAGTTTTGTTGATAAGGGGGCAGTCGTTCCCAATCCGGTATCTCTTACAGTGACAATCACGCCGGATTCAATCGAATATGTGAAATCGCAGACCAACACTGTTATCGAAGAATGGTCAAATCCAATAGAAGCCTCTGATTTTGATTCGGTACAGCGAATTATAGATGTGTATGACTTATTCAACGGCAGTGATATTACTCTTGCTGAAGGACAGATACCTTGCACAGGTTGGCAAGGCATGACCGTAACGCTTGTCGGCGCTGATACGACTCACACCATTAATATACCGGGTAGTGTCTGTTCACGAGATCAATGGTCTGAAGGTGTTCGCGCATTGGTTGAGCTCAAAGATGATCTGGTTGAAAAATATCATGAATAATAGGTGGTTAAAATTGTCGCTGAAAGGTTAATGAAACGAACGTGGACTTCACGTGCCGCAGCAGCGGCTCAGCTTTTCGTTAAGGAGATATGCCATTATGAAATCAGAGAGTAAATTTTTAAAAATTACAGCAAAGACAATTCCATTCTGGCGAACTTATTTCCGTCTTGTCGTAAAGATCCCTCTTATTGGAAAAACGATTGGTCCAACAAACAAGTTGGTGGGGCGGCTTCTTCCCAAACTTTCCTTTCTTGGTTTCCGCAAAGAGGGATCGTATGAAAATGCCATTTGGAACTGGGAAATATTTCTCAAGCTGATTGGCGCTGACTATGATGTCGAGTCAACATCTCCGCAATCAAAAACTTATTATATTAAGAAATGTCCTGCTGGACATTGCCGGTTGGAACATCTTGATGCCAGTATGGTTACCATGGAGCTTGATAACAGCCTCGTGGAAAACTCCGGAGCAAAACTGATAGTTGATAAGCGATTTCCCATCGATGGTATTTGTGTGGAGAAAGTTGTCGCCAATCGGCCGGTTGGACAAGGATGCTATTCCATTGCCGGATAGCGATTTCAGCAGAAAGTTTACGATGTCGGGTTCGGATAAAGTATTGGCTCAGGAACTGCTCGGTGCAAATATTGCCGGGATAGTCATGCGCTTGGAAGAATTTAAGAAACCATTAATCGATATTGATGGAAAATCTGTGGTCGTAAAAATTGATGGGGAACTTTCCAGCCTGCGCAAGGAGGCCGAGCTGAAAAAATTTTTAGAGGTTGCGGAAAGCATTGTTGATACAGTTGTGCAGCAGGGATGATGGAAAAATGAATGGGTGGCATTTAGACATTGATAATTGGCCAGGCCCCGACAGAAAAAAGTGGAAGGGCTTGGGGGACATTTTTCAAGAAAGCCCTGACGGCAGATATCTTGCAGCCCTTTATTCATGCAGCGAGATTGATATATATAAGGAAGTCGGCCATTTTGCCCTTTTTGAGACACCGAAGCATTCTCCACGGCTTTTGGTGCGCCCCCGCGCACTTACTTGTCTTGTTTCGTACGCTGAAGGAAAAGACATCCAATGGATTGGAAATTGATTTGTGTGGTTACTTCATATAGCCTTAGACCAAGTTTCTCTTCATCCGGGAAACTCAAACCGTTTCACGGAGCTATGATTTTTGATGTGAAGGAGCGCAAGGTGGCTTATATTCCTGGCGCTTCGTCAAGCGAAGTCATATCTGCTTTTCCTGATAATCTTAACTGGCAAAGCTGGAGGCGTTTATCATAGTGGCCAAAATTGTGGCATAAATCATAAAAAGAATTATTTTTGACGAGAAAAGGGTAAGGTGATGAGGTTGAAAATGAAAGCAGAAATTAGGAAGCAAAATCTTAAAACTGAATTTTACATTGCCGAGAAGTGTTTTATTACCGAATTATCCAACACGCCTGACGATCCGGATTTGTCTATCGCTCGGGCGAGGGTGGAATATGGGGTAATAACGCGCAGGCATCGCCTGAAAGGAATTGCTGAGCGTTATTATATTGTCAGCGGCAAAGGGCTTGTGGAAGTTGGCGCAATGCCCCCGCAGGAAGTGAATCCCGGCGATGTGGTGTTGATTCCGCCGATGTGTTCTCAGTGCATCACCAATATCGGCAGCGATGATCTGGTTTTTCTGGCCATCTGCACGCCGCGTTATACCCAGGATGCTTACGAGGATGTTGAAAATTAGTTTTGTTACATGAAATGTTCCGGATCCACATCCACCGTAATCTTGACGTGGCTGTTTTTATGCCGGTTGATGATCTCCCGCGCAATTTGGTGAAGGGTGTTTATATTCTTCCCTTTGATCATCATCTGCCAGCGGAAGCGGCCTCTGATTTTAGCCAGCGGTGATTCTGCCGGTCCGATAATATCCACAGCATTGCCATAGCTCCCGCTTAATTTATTCGCCAGTTTACCCAGACGGTGTGCTTCATCAATCAGCGTGTCTTGCTTGATGGAAGATAAGCGCAGATTGATGATGCGACTGTACGGCGGGTAGTGCAGGGATTTACGAAAATCAATTTCTTCTTCGTAAAAGGTTTTGTAGTCATGATTTTGCGCATGGCGCAAAGCGTAGTTATCAGGATTAAAAGTCTGGATGATCACTCTGCCGGGAGCATCGCCACGTCCGCCGCGTCCGGCCACCTGCGTGATCATTTGAAAAGTTTTTTCCGCGGCCCGGAAGTCGGGCATATTCAGAGACGTATCGGCGGAAATGACACCCACCAGTGTAATGCAAGGAAAGTCATGACCTTTGGTTATCATCTGCGTGCCGATGAGAATGTCAATTTCTCTGTGCTCCAGGGCTCGAAGAATATTTTCCTGAGACCCTTTGCGGGCTGTGGTGTCGGAATCCATTCGTTGAATGCGCGCCTGCGGAAAAAGTTTTTCTGTTTCTTTTTCCAGTTTTTGTGTTCCGACTCCGTAATTTAAAATCCGGCTGCTTTGGCAGGAAGGACAGGCGGGCAGGGATTTGATTGTATAATCGCAGTAATGACATTTGACTACGCCTTCCGCAGCGTGGTGTTTCAGGGAAACGGCGCAGTTGGGGCAGCTAAAATGATAGCCGCAATCGGCGCAGACCAGGAAAGTTTCGAAACCCCGTTTGTTAAGAAAAAGCAAAACCTGTTCTTTCCTGCCGAGAGTTTCCCGGATTCCTTCAATCAAGGTGTCGGAAAGGATAGGAACTTTTCCCGCTTTTTCCTGTTGAGCTTTCATGTCAATAATTGCCACGACCGGCATGGGTTTATCATCCACGCGCCTGGGCAATTTCAGAAGGCTGTATTTTTTTGTCCGCGCATTGAAATACGTCTGCACACCGGGAGTCGCTGAGCCGGTAATCACAACGGCGGAAGACATCTTCGCCTTCACAATCGCCATATCGCGGGCATTATAGCAAAGCCGGTCATCCTGTTTGTAGGACGCGTCGTGTTCTTCGTCTACGATGATCAGTTTTAAATCGGGTAATGGCGCGAAAAGAGCGGAACGGGTACCGATCACCAGATTCACTTGACCGCGTTTGATTTGCCGCCACTGGTCATAACGGATGGTTTCGGCAATGCCGCTGTGCAGGACGGCGATTTGCCGTTTATCAAATCTTCCGGCGACGCGCGCAATCAATTGCGGCGTCAGGGCAATTTCCGGAACAAGATACATTGCGGAATTTCCATCGCTTAGAACTTTTTCAATAGCTTTTAAATAAATTTCCGTCTTGCCACTTCCCGTGACGCCGTGAAGCAGGATTGGAGAAAAAGCGTTTTGTTCAATCTTATTTAAAATATCTGCCAATGCCAGCTCTTGCTGTTCATTAAGAATAAGCGGGTTTTTATTCCGGCGAATTGTCGAATCTAAAGAAGCGGTGCGAATGATTTCCTGCTCCGTGAAATTAATGATGCCTTTTTCGTGCAGTCTTCTGACGACACCCTCGGAAACGCCGGATTCGGCCATCAGATTATGCAAAGATATCGCTCCGGTTTTTCGGATAGAATCGATGACCATAGCCTGCTTCTCGGTTAATCTTATTTCGTCCGTATTATTTGGCGTAAGGGTTACAATCTTTTCATTTTGCACAGAAAGTTGTTTGTTTTGTTTTCTTTCAATCAAAACCAGTCCGGCCGCTTGCAGTTTTTTTACTGCGGTAGAGACATTTTCAATGCCGCTGATTTTACTGATGTTGCTCAGGGCGATGCCCTGAGGATACCGGCGCAGAAATTCCATCAGTTTTTCCTGTGCAATAGGACTATGAATATCGGTTTTCGATGCTACGGGAGTTATCCAGAAAAAGTCTTTTTTCTCGGAACCGGAAGGAATGATTTCGGCCAGCGCCTTACCCAAAGGATAAATGAAATAATTGGCAATCCACTGATAAAATTTAAGGTCGTTGGATTCGAAAAGCGGTTCGTCATCAAGGATCTCATAAAGAGGCTTGATGTTTTTCAGATCGCAGGAAAGATTTATTTCAACAATAAAACCGGTGCGCTTTTTGTGGCCGAAAGGAACAAAAACACGTTTACCGATAGCCGTTTCACTATCCAAAGCTGCGGGTACTTCGTAAGTGAAGGTTTTGTCTGACGGAATGTTAAGAGTGACATTTACGAACATGAATAATCATTGTTATGTTTAATTTAAAAATGACTGAACTCTAACTGAACTTGTGGCGTCGGTGATGCAGAAGCTACATGTAAAGTCTCAAGTATGCGGCAAACATTTGCAGCGTGAATATAAATATATATTACTGACTACTCGGCCAGGGAATCCAAGGCTTCTTCTCTCGAGTTCTTTGTGGTTACTTTTTTGGTCTTTGTGAACATCATAACACTATTGAATAGTATTTTTTGAAGGCCTTCAAGCCCTATAACAGCAACCTTGTTACTATAAGGATCTATGAATTTTACTAATCCTTTCACGGCTTGGTTTATTTCGGTATTGGTTTTTCCGCCTGTAACATTGCAGAGACATAATACTGAATTGAGAGGCTCATTCGCAAACTCTTTTTTTGTTCGTTCCACTATATCTAATAACTCTTCAGTATTCTGGCTTGCGATGTCCGCGTATAGAATTCTTCTGCCCTTGTGTTGAATCCATTTAAATTTGGCATTTTGCACCTCACTGTTGTATTATCTAACATAATAAAATATGACAAGCAAGCATGAAAAATGAGGCAGAGGCTATCCCAGCGATAACGTAACACCTTACGGCCGGTAATCAATAATTCTATTTACATCTTTTAAAAATAATGAATCGTGCTATTATCTATCCAACCGGATAAAGCCCACGGGTAAATGCCATGTCCAGAAAAAAATTTATAATGATTGCGGTGATTATAGGCTCAACAGCAGGAGGATATGCACCTATGCTGTTCGGTGCTGACTCACTCACCGCTTCGTTGATAGGAAGTACCATTGGTGGACTTCTTGGTATATGGGGAGGCTTCAAACTCTATGGATAAACACAAAAAAAGGTGAATGCGCCTTCATTTGTGTTTATCCATTCAGAAGATTGCCAAATGTTGAAGATAAGGTGCAACCTTCAAGCTTATTTAGGCAAGAAGTTGATCGGGTATTGATGAGATTTTTGATATTTACCGGATGTTCTATATAAATTAAAAAAGCCCCGATGGCGGGGCTTTTTTAATGATTTATTTTTTGCAGGGTTATTCGCCCTTTAGTTTTTCCATCTTTTCCTGTTTTGTTTTGCAGTCGATACAGAGAGTCGTTACCGGTCTGGCCATCAGCCTTTTTTCAGAAATAGGGCCGCTGCAAACTTCGCAAATGCCGAAAGTTCCGTCATCAATTCGCTTGATGGCTTCCTGCATTTTCATGATCAATTTACGTTCTCTGTCACGGATACGTAATTCAAAATTCCGGTCGGATTCCAGCGATGCTCTATCGTTGGGATCGGGATAATTTTCTTTGCCGTTAGTCATTTCGGTGACAGTTTTGCCGGCTTCGCTCAACAGCTCATTGATTTTCTGATTGAGCAACTTCTTGAAAGCCTGCATTTTTTCCTGTCTTGCTTTTACGTTATTCTGTTTTTCCAAAACATTACTCCTTGCATGAAAAACTTGAACGTATCTTTTACTCGATGAAAATTTATTTGTAAAGAGAAATTTTAGTCAACGGGATATTTTATCCATATGACCAGAGATTATAATATTATCAGTAAGATCAATCATTTTACTTACCGGAACAATATGTCTTAATGATCTTTTCCACAACATTGGTTGTGGATTTTCCTTCCACTTCGGGAATGATGGCCACCCGACCACCCCACTGTTTGACTTCCTCCCGTCCGACAACTTTCTCCTCCGGCCAGTCTCCGCCCTTGATTAAGACGTCCGGTTTGAGGAAATTTATGAGTTCCAGCGGAGTCAATTCAGGAAAAATTGTCACAAAATCAATGAATTCCAGCGCGGCCAGAACCTCCGCCCTTTCCTGCTCGGAAACCAGCGGTCTTTTTTCGCCTTTAATGGCGCGGATGGAGGAATCGCTGTTCAGTGCAAGCACCAGCACATCCCCGGTCTTCCTGGCTTCGCGCAAATATCGCACGTGGCCGACGTGCAGAATATCAAAACAGCCGTTAGTAAAAGCGATTTTTTTCCCCTGATTGCGCAACTCAATCAATTTTTTACGCAGGGCTTCTCTGTCGAGTATTTTATTCATCTGAGCTCCTTAACTTAAAAATGATGGGGCAGCACTCTGGCCAGTGTCAAAACAGATACCTTTTGCGCTCCGGCTTTAATTAAGATTTGCGCACATTCGTTGACCGTGGCGCCGGTTGTGTAAACATCGTCAATCAGGAGGATATTTCTGCCGGTGATCTTTTTACTGTCCGTGACTTCAAAAGCTCCTCTGATATTTTGTTTTCTTTCTTGTTTGTGGTAACCGGTCTGAGTCAGGGTATATTTGTGCCGTTTCAACAGCGAGAAGTTGACGGGGATTTGCTGTTTTCTGCCTATGGCCCGTGCCAGAATAAGCGACTGATTAAAACCCCTTTCGCGCAGTCTTTTGATATGCAGGGGCACCGGCACCATCAGAGAATAATCCGTGAAATCTATATCGGGAAAGGAAAAATCCGCCATAAAAGAAGCGAGCATTTCACCAATGGAGATATCGTTTTTGTATTTAAATTGATGAATGGAATTTAAAATCACGTCTTCGTAACTGAAGATGGCGCGTGCGCAGGAAAAATGAGGCTTGTTTTCAAGGCATTCGCCGCACAAGTGATTGTCTGCCGGACTGTCAGGAAAAGTGGTGCCGCAAATATGACAGATGCTTCCGGTGATAAAATGAATCTTGGCTTCGCAGGATGGACAAAATATCCGTCCGTCACCTTGATCAATGATTTCAGAGCAGCCGAGGCATTGCGGCGGGAAAATAACTGCGCTTACATCATGGAGTACCTCGGCCAGACTCATGCCATTTCCCTGCTTAATCTTTTCACTTCCTTCTTGTTTTCGTCCACCTTCATCCGGGGGGCATCCCAGAGATTTTCCAGATCGTAAAAATCTCTGATCGGTTCGTGAAAGACGGAAATCACCACGTCGCCATAATCAAGCAAAACCCATTGTCCATTGGTTGCACCTTCAACGCCCAGGGGTCTTACATCCGCTTTCTTCAGGAATTGTTGAATCTCTTGAGCGATTGCCTGTACCTGCCTTTCCGATGTTCCGCTGCAGATAATCATATAATCGGTGAAAGCGGAAATCTGTTTTAAATTCAGAACAACAATCTCCTGGGCTTTCTTTTGCAATGTCGCATTGATGCACAAAATGAGACGCTCTCTGGTTTGATCTTTTTTTGCCGGCAAATGAACCTCCTTTGATAGGTTTTTTTAATATATGCCATAAATAAAACGAATTGACAACATGATGTAAAAAAGCCCGCACCAGGAGGACACGGGCTTTTTGATGATAGATGCTGGTCTGAAAATTATTTTTTGGTGAAGTTTAACACCGGATTGATCATGCCTTTATTGCCAATCAGTTTATTTATTTTGATTTCAACCCGGCTGCTTCGCGCAGAGCATCCACACGGTCTGTCTTTTCCCATGGGAATCCTTGGCGTCCAAAGTGGCCGTAATTGCAGCTCTTGCGGTAGCTCCAGCCTTTGGGCGTGGTGAGTCCAAGATCCTTGATCATTATGGCCGGACGGAAATCAAATATTTTTCCTTCGGTGAGAATTTTTTCAATTTTATTTTCAGGAATGACGCTGGTGCCATAGGTGCTGACATTGATACTGAGCGGCTTGGCAACGCCAATCGCGTAGGCAATCTGAATTTCACATTTGTCGGCTAGTCTCGCTGCGACAATATTTTTGGCAGCGTAACGGGCATAGTAGGCAGCGGAACGGTCAACCTTGGAAGGGTCTTTGCCGGAGAAAGCGCCACCACCGTGAGAACCGACACCGCCGTATGAATCAACGATAATCTTGCGGCCGGTGACACCGGAATCGCCGGAGGGACCGCCAATAACGAACCTGCCTGTCGGATTGATGAAAAATTCTGTCTTGTTGGTCAGCATTCCTGTTTTGTCGAGCACCTGATGTGCGACTTCAATCAAATCTTTGCGAATTCGTTTAAGGGGAATATCGCATGTCTGATGGGAAATAACGACGGATGTGATTTTAAGAGCTTTTCCATCTTCGTGTAGAACACTTACCTGCGATTTGGAGTCCGGACGGAGGTATTCGATAACTTTCTCCTTGCGCAGTTTAGTCAGCTCTTCCAACAATATATGCGCAAAATAAATTGGAGCAGGCATCATTTGCGGTGTGGCATATGATGCATAACCGAACATCATTCCCTGATCGCCTGCACCCTGATTCTCAGGTTTGTCACGATCCACTCCCTGTTCGATATCCGGTGATTGGCCGTGAATGGCGCAGAGATAATTGAAGGTATCCCAACTGAATCCCTCGCAAGGATCATCATAGCCGATGTCTTTGACGACCTGCCGGGCGATGGCTTGGGGATTGATTTTATTCCAGTTTCGGCAGGTGATTTCCCCCAGATTGACGACGAGATTAGGGCCGACGGCTGTTTCGCAACCGACATGGGCATGTTTGTCCTGTTCCAGACAAGCGTCCAGAATAGCGTCCGAAATCTGATCGCATATTTTATCCGGATGTCCTTCTGAAACCGACTCGGAAGTGTAAATGTGACGTGTATGCAATTTACTCATTTGTTTTATTACCTCTCTTGTTTAATTTTTTTCAAGCATCTCAAAAAACAAAAAGCCCGCGCCAAAAGGCAACGGGCTCATTATTCGAAATCACACCAGCCTTTAGCACATTTTTAGAGCGGAGCAATTAACTCATTAAATCGCCGCTGTATTATTAGTAAAACAAATAAGAAATATTTTGTCAAGAAAAATTTTTCTTGAACACTTCAAACCAAGAAAAAAGCCCGATGAAAAAAATCACCGGGCTTTTAAATTAGGTGTAGATTTTATTGTTACGGTTCGATGGGAGCATTGGCGTCAGCCGCCCATTCCATAAATGATCCATCATAAACTTTCACATCTTTGTACCCAAACATCTTGGTCATAATAATCGCCCAACCGGTGCAGGTTTTTCCTGTGTCACAATAAAGAATAACTTCCTTGCCCAGATCTTTGCCTGCGGCTTTTTCAGCCAGTGTGGCCAGATCAGCCTTGGCTTTGTATAGCCCTTCCGGAGTGAAAAGCTGACCAACAGGCAGATTGACCGCGCCTTTGATGTGCCCTAACTTGGCGACGAACTCCAGTTTTTCCTTCCCTTCATAAAAAGCCGGTCCTCTTGTGTCCAGGATTGTCGCTTTACCCAGTTTACCCATGACATACACTTTGTCCACAAACAGGCCTTTGTTCACATCAGCCTTGTAAGGTTTTGCTTTGGCTTTTACCGTTTCCTTGGAAACAGCCTTGTTTTCTTTTACCCACTGGGTGATGCCGCCATTGAGAATGGCCACATTTTCAACACCCATGTATTTCAGCGTCCAGGCAACCCGTGTCATGTCAAATTGCTCGGGAACTTTCTCCGTTTTTCCGACCAGGACAACCTCAGAATTTTTGTCGATGCCCGCTCCGCCGATTACATCAGCCAGATCATCAACGGGGGGAAGTTCGTTAAGAAGGTTCCCGTTTTTGATTGCCCAGGTGCCGTAGAAGACGTTAATCGAGCCGGGAATGTGGCCTGCCTGATAATCTTCAACTTTACGCAAATCCACTACCACCAGTTTCGCGTTTTTCAGATTCTGCTGCAGCCAGTCCGTGGAGACGATGGGATCAAGACCCTTGGCCAGAACAGTTAGCGGCAGCAACAATACGGTAATTACCAATAACGCTTTTAACCATTTCATTTTTTTCATAAATATCCTCCTTAAATTACTTGCTGATTGGTTTTATGTTAAAAATTAATTCTTCATTGGCCTTTGAGCCGTCTTTAATCAGCCCTTCCTGCTTTAAAAATCCGTCTTTATTAACGTGGCAGGAATCGCACGAGCGCGTCCTGTCTGTACGTTTTTTGATATTGTGCACTGGCGAATTCCAGTAATTTGGTACCTCATCAAAATGCTCCATTTTTATTCCGGCCTTTTCGAACGTACTTCTTATAGTAGGTATTACCCTTAAGGTTGTCAAGGTCTTGCGGTCACGAGGGTTTAAACCCAGGATAAAGCCGGGTTCGGCTTTGGAACCGGTATCGGAGTGGCAGGTATAGCACTGGCGGTACTGACCGGAAGAATGACATCCCTGACAACTGACTTTGTTTTTGTGTATCGTATGGGCAATCTGATCACCCTTGTCCTTATGGCAGGACTGGCATCGGGGACGGTCTTTCACTTCATTTTTGGATTTGTACATTTTGCCGTCGCCGTGCATTTCCTGTTTTTTGTGGCAATCCACGCACATCATGCCTTTCTGGTAATGAACATCAGGCGTTCCCCCGTATTCACCGGTAAATTCAGGGTAAACGCGTCCGCCATGACACGAAGCGCAGGTTTTTCCCTCATTTTTCTTGACAAATTTATGGCCCTGCAAAAGGCCGGTGGTGACACCACCGACAGGCGGTGATTTGACATGACAACTACCGCAGGCGGCATGGCAGGAACGGCAGGATTTTTCAAAAACTTTTTTGTCAAAAGTTTTCAGTTCCGTGGCGGAAAATCTGTGTTTGACACCTTCACGCTGTCCCAGGCTCGTGTAATGAAGAGATTTGGCAAAATTTTGTCCCGCTTGGATGTGACAATTTCCGCAGGTTTTAAGATTATCGGACGGCCTTGCCAGACGACCGGTATGGGCGGCCTCTTTTGTTTTACCTTTTTTATTCCCCTTGTGACAGGCAATGCAATCCATCGAAAGATGAAAATCCTTGCCGATCATTTCCTTGTTGACCAGATAACCTTTGTAATATTCTTCCGCCCGGACCGGGGGAGGAGCGCCAGCTCACCCTTCGGCCTCGCCGCCTATTTCCGGCGGCTTGACTAAAGACTTCATTTTGTTTGCATCAGTATGACAGCCGACACAAGTTCCTCTGTCGGCCTGGGGTGTCAAGAGAGCATACTGCTTGATGTCTTTCCAGTCCTGATGGCATTTGGCGCAATTGTTCCATGAAAATTCTTTTTTTCCGTTGTGGCAGGTGAAACAATATTTTTGCGATTGATGAGTGTCCAGGGCAACTTTGGTCGAACCTTTCTTGATTTGAAAAAGTTTCGAATGACAATCGCGACAATTCAGAGACGCATGCTTTTCATGGTTGAACGAAACCTGTCGCTGGTCTTTTCCTATCGTAACGATTGTGTTGTAAACCGGTGCTTTATAAGGTTTTGGTTTGCCTTTGACATGTCCTACTTCTTTTTCGCTGATTCGGGGATGACATCTGGCGCACTGGTTCTGAGCGGCGAAAGCATCCTTGCCGTTGTGACATGCCCCGCAATACCGGCCCCGGTAAAGAGATTCCATGACAAAATCTTTCTTTTCCTGGGCAAGCAGGGCCTGCATTTCAAACAGGCCGCTGTGGCATTTTTCGCAGCTTATCTTCTTTACGTCCACATGATGCTGATGACGGAAGATGACGGACTTCACCGGCTGCGTATAAAGAATCCCGCCGCCATCGGAAAAGCTACCCTTTGTAGTAGCGCCGACATTAGCGATACAGAAAACGGCGAGCAGTATGATCAGTAAAAGATTTCGTTTCATCTCTGAAAAATCAACCCTTCATGTAAAAAATGTTCGGCTTGGCTCCAACTTGTTCCCGCAAAACCCAGACCGATTTTTGTAACTGATGGACCAGTTGAAATACTCTGCTGTTCGGATCGGACAAATCACCAAATATGCGAACGTCCGAGGGGCAGGCCTCAACGCAGGCCGGTTGAATTATGCCCTTGGAAAGCCTCGATTCAAAGCAAAAATCGCATTTATCAATCGCTTTTTTCTCCTCATTATAATAACGTGCGTCATACGGACAGGCCATGATACACGATTTGCACCCGATACATTTTTTGTTATTCATCTGCACGATACCGTTGGTTTTATCTTTGTACGTTGCCGTTGTCGGGCAGGTTCTGACACAGGGAGGATTATTGCATTGATTGCAGAGGATGGGAATAAATTCCCACTTCTGATCAAGGGCAGCCAGCAGTTCCCGTTTTAAAATTTTTGTGCGCCAGCCGTATTCAGCGACTTTATTTGTGGAAACGCAGGCGTCCATACACTTCTTGCAGTCAATGCAGCGGTCCTGTCTTAAAACCATCGCATAATGCGGCTTATACGGGTATTTGTTCCGGAAGACATCAAGCGAATAGGCTTTGTTGATGTTGGAGACCAAAGACAGTATCGAACCACCGGCCAAAACGCCGGTAATCTTCAAACCGATTTTCAAAAATTCCCGGCGCTCCTGATCGAGAGGAAATTGCAGAAAACCTTTTTTGCCAAGGTTGTTCGTCATACGGTTTCTTCGGCTCCAACGACTTCCGGTTCTTTTTCTTTGATTTGTTCAGTGTGCTGATTGTCGGCAAACCCGGCAAAAACTTTTTCTCCCAGTAAAAATGCCAGAACACAAAAGCTTATTCCGCCCAGCACTACCAGAATTTCATGAACGCTAGGGGAGTAGGTGTGCAGTTTGGAATATTCAACAACACCGAGTTCAAAATATTGCGGAACAATCTGTCCGACGACCACCATATCCATGCGAGTAACAAACAGACTGAAGATCATCAGGGCGGACGCGATAAACATGACGGTCAGATTTTTTCCTTTTGATGCCAGAATCAAAACAAAAGGAATAACCAATCCGCCCAGCACTTCAATGGTCCAGAAGTTGAATGAATAAGGTCCGTCGGTTAAGACGTTTAACGCCGTTATTGCACCCGGGCTGCCGACGGATGTTGTCAAAAACTTCCAGATGGTAAAAATAATCATGATGGCCAGCAACAGAAGCGTCAGTTTGGAGACAGACTGCAGGGCTTTTGCTGTAAAATCATCGAAACCCTTTTTGTTGACCGCCTTATGGGCCAGGAAAAAGAAAAAGATAATGAAAGCGCATCCTGTAATCAAAGCTGATAAAATAAAATAAACCGGAAAATAAGGACCGTACCAGAAGGGACGGCCGTTCATCATGGCAAAAACTCCTCCGAGGTTGCTGTTGGCGGCAATTTCCGTAACCACGCCCAGGAAACCGGCGATGACGGCTTTATGGTGATTGGCTTCATTAAAAAGAAAAATGAATTCAATGGTGAGAAATACAACGGCGAATCCGTACAGCGTGCCCATCCACCAAATGTTAGAAGAAAAGTTAGGGGAAATAACATTATATAACGCCATGCGGAAAGGGTTTTCAATTTCCAGTCCGATCACCAGAAAACCCGACAATATCGTGATAATCGACAAATAAACACAGCGTTTGGCGAGTGGCATAAAATCCTTTACACCGAAGACATGTCCTAAGGAAGAGACCAGACACAATCCCGTAGAGGCAACAACGAAGAAAATATAAGTGGAAATAAGAATGGCCACGGGCACTTCTCGGGACGTCGCGTAGGCGTGACGAGAGCCGGCGATAAATAAAGCATGAATGCCGGAACCAATACCAATGAGCAGCAAGATACCGAAAGCGACGACAAAAAAAAGATAAAGCCATCCTCCGGAAAGTACACGTTGAAAGGCTGTTTTAATGTTGGAGATAAAGAACCCTTTGCCGGAGATTGCCATGCAATATCCTCATCGTTGAAAACCGCAATTAACAAAAAGATCGGACGCCTAAAAACTAAGGGAAATCAGCAATTTTGTCAAGACGTTTCTGTGTGCTTGATGTTCGATGTAATCTTTGACAGAAAGAGAATTAGATGTTAAATTTCATGGCAAAATTTTCTTATTTTTAAGGTAGAATCTTTTGAAAAAAACAAATTTTCTCTGGTCTTTTTTTGCTTCCGTTAAACTTACTCTTGTTTTGCTTTTTTTGATGGTTTTGCTTTTTATTGCTGCCACTGTTATTCCACAGCAGAATCTCGCTCCTGAATATGCCTGGCTGGCGGACATATATCATTCCGAAATATTTTATCTGTTGACGGGTCTGTTTGTTCTTAATCTGATCATCTGTTCCATCAACCGCTGGCCTGTTTCCATAAAACAATTCCAGTCTTCTTATTTTCCGGCGCCCCCCGGGCTTTTTGAAAATCTTCCGCAAAACCGGATAATCGTCACCGATAAAAAAATGGCGGACACTAAACGGGTGGTAGAATCCTCATTGTTATCGAAGATCAGCAAAGTAAAGAAAACCGATACGGTGAAAGGAACGCTTTTTTATCGAGAAAGAGGACGATTTTCTTTATGGGGAGTTTATATTGTTCATTTCGGAATACTGGTGATCATTGCGGGAGCTGTCATCGGCTCCATGTTGGGTTTTGAAGCCGACCTCAATCTTGCCGAAGGCGAAGAATCCAACATTGTTCAACTGGCCAAAGGCGAGGGAACACGCGAACTTGATTTTTCCGTGCGCTGCGACAAATTCATTATGGAATTGTATGACACCGGAGCACCCAAAACTTATCGTTCCGATTTGAGTTTCAGCAAAGACGGTCAGGTCATTCGTCAAGGCGTAATGCTGGTTAATCATCCCATAGCTTTTGAAGGAATCCGTTTTTATCAGGCCAGTTATGGTCTGTCTGAAGAAGGGAAGGCCGCTCTGACTTTTAGAAAGGCCGGCACAGAAGAAAGTTCTGAAATATCAGTCAAGCAGGGGGAAACATTCGCTCTGCCTGCACAAAATGCAAAGGCTACGGTATTGCGGGTCGAAGAAGATATTATGCAACTTGGGCCAGCCGTGAAACTTAATATTGAAACAAGCAAGGGAAATATCCAGCTTTGGGTTTTCGAGCACATCAAAGAGATTGCCGAAGTTAATCCCGGTTTATTTTCAGAGGTGCCCATGTTCGACCCGGGCCTTTTCAAGCCGCTGGTCTTTTCTCTCAAACGCATAGAAAAACAATATTATACGGGGTTACATGTCGTACGCGATCCCGGAGTGCCCTTTGTTCTGGCTGGCGGGTTGATGCTTCTGGGCGGGATTATCATGATATTCTTTTTTGCGCATCAGCGTGTCTGGGTGTTGGTCAATCATGAACCTGAAGGAATAAAAATAAGTCTGGCCGGACGTAGCAACCGTTATAATGAGGCATTGCAGCGACAGATCGATGATTTATGCATCAAAATTAAAAGGGAGCTGACTGCATGAGCCACACATTGATTTTAAGTTACGTAACCTTTATTTATTTTACCGCCTTCGTCTTCTACCTTTTCAGAATGATTCTGCAAAAAGAGTTCTGGGGAATCGCGGCTTCCGTTGTGGCCTGGGCGGGCATTGCCGCACAAACGCTGGCCATGATTTTAAGATGGAAGGATTCCTACAATCTCGGATTCGGCCATGTCCCGATTACCAATCTCTACGAATCATTAATTTTCTTCGCCTGGTCGATCATGCTTCTTTACCTGACCATTGAATGGCGTATTAAGAACCGGATGCTGGGCGCGTTTGTCGTGCCTGTAGCTTTTTTAATTATGGCTTACGCATCCATTGCGCCCGGTGTCAACAACAGCATTGAACCGCTGATTCCCGCGCTTCAAAGCAACTGGCTGACCGCGCATGTTCTGACCTGCTTCATGGGGTATGCCGCTTTTACAGTCGCTTTCGGTTGCGGAATGCTTTATCTGTGGAAGAGCAGGAAAGATGAGCAAGATCAGCCAGTCCCTTCCGGTTGGGAAGATAATATACCTTCGCTGGATATTTTGGATGCCCTGATTTATCAGAGCACCACCCTCGGTTTTGTGTTCCTCGCGATGGGTATTGTGACCGGTTCTGTGTGGGCGCATTATGCCTGGGGATCATACTGGAGCTGGGACCCCAAAGAAATCTGGTCACTGATCACATGGCTTATTTATGCCATCATGCTGCATGCCCGCTTTGTCCGCGGCTGGCGCGGCAAACGAATGGCCGTGCTGTCAATCATTGGATTCGCTTCTGTTTTGTTTACATACTTGGGCGTAAATTTTCTGACTAGCCTGCACAGCTATATTTAAATAATTATCTTTAAATTTCAAGACTCTTCAGGTATATCGTGAATCAAAGTAAAAACTTCAAAAAAGGAGACAGGCGATGGCAGGCATAAGTTTTATCACGCATAAAGGTGTCAAGATATTATATGAAGATGCTCCATATATCAAATGTGCGGCGGTCTATGGTGTGGATGGCCTGAAGGAGGTCGTCTTCAAAAGCGTTCTGGCTTTTACAGGCAGGAATAATCTTGTCCTGTGTAAAACGCTTGAAGAGGGGAAGGATTACCTCGCGAGCATGAGATAGTCTTGTCCTGAATTTACTGAACTTGACTGTGGCGACTGTGATACTTCCTTAATCGTTCTGTTGTCATCTGAAAATTGGACAATTTGCTGCCGCTTAGTTTATTTGAACCAAGGAGGAAAATTTTCTTTTTTGTCCAAAAGATAAAAAAAGCTATTTCAAACAGGATGCTTGAAGCAGCCATGATGTTAAGCCTATTAATGGTCAGACTTTTGTGTGTCGGGTTTATTGCTGTTAGTGGTCACAGGCGCCTGCGGGTCCTGTGTCCATTCCTGCATCGATCCGACATAGAGGCGAACATTCGTGTAGCCCAATATTTGCTTCAAAAGATATGACCAGGTTGGACAGCATTGGCCGGTGTCGCAATAAGTGACTATGGCTTTTGTAAGGTCCTTTCCGGCAACGGGTTCAATAATGGCAGCCAGCTCTTCTTTGGTTTTAAAGGTTTTGTCTGCATTAAACGCGCAAGAGGTCGGTATATTAAAAGCTCCCGGAATATGCCCCGCTTTGGCAACGCAATCCATCTTTTTTGCTCCGGTAAAATATTCACGTTCGCGAAGATCCAGTAGGACAAGCTTGCCTTCATTATCCTTCAGATAGTCCTTGCCGACAAATACTTCCCCCGTGTATTTTCCAAGGAATTTACTTGCCTTGCGCTGTGCAATCTTTTCAGGCATGGGCTTTTTCTCTTTGATCCACTTGTTGATACCGCCATCAAGCAGGGCGACATTTTTGATGCCGGCATATTGCAGTGTGCAGGCGACGCGGGCGCTCTGATAACTGAGCCTGGGCGTATCCATGCAGCCGGCAACAACAATCAAATTATCATAACCGATGCCCATGTAACTGATGGTGTCGTCAATGTCGTCTTTTTCCGGCAGTGACCCGAACAATCCGTCTTTCATGTAAGCCCAGGCACCATAAAAAGCGCTCAGTGCGCCGGGAATGTGTCCTTCTCGGTAATCTTCTACGCGGCGGACATCCAGCACAATCAGTTTTGGATTTTTCAAATTAGCCAGAAGCCAGTCGGTAGAAACGATAGGTGCAATCTCGCGAGTCTGTCCCGTTAAAGGCAGCAAAAGAATAAAAGATACAAGAAGAAGGAGTTTGGTTACAAAAAGATTTTTCATATGACAACCTCCTTTAAATGTTTTCTTATTTTATCGAAAAGATCTAATAGTAATATACCACTAATTCATTAAAGAGTCGTTGAATATTTTCACTGATTAAAATCCAGTCTCTTAGATTATTTC
>JBATES010000132.1:0-6705 GCA_049664145.1 Smithella sp. | reverse complement strand
AGAAGAAATTACCTGAAGATGATGACAGTTTTATTAAAAATTTTGAAAAATACAACACCTTTGAAGATTTTAAAGCCGATGTGCGTAAATCCCTGGAGGAAAAAGCCGAACAGATGTCCAAGGTTAATTTACAAAACAGCATCACAGATAAATTAATCAAGGAAAATAATTTTGAAGTTCCGGAATCCATGGTGGAGAGGCAGATTTATTTCATGATGGTCGATATACAAAAAAGAATGATGTCCGCCGGTATCGATGAAAACAGTGCCATGGATTTCAGCTTGAAAATGCGCGATAAATATAAAGATGACGCTGAAAAAACGGTTAAATCCTTTCTGCTTCTGAAAAATATTGGCAAAAAAGAATCATTGGTTGTGGAAGACAGCGATCTGGTAAAATATATTCAGGAACTGGCCAACCAGAGCGGACGAGATTATGAATCAATGGAAAAAATGTACGACAGTGAAGAAAAGAAAGATTATCTGAGAGTTGAATTGCTTCAAAAAAAGGTATTTGACTTTATCGAGCAGAATGCAAATATTAAGGTCGTTGAAAAAACCGGTATGAATGCGGAGGCGAAACAGTGACTTTGATTCCTATGGTGGTGGAACAGGACGGACGTGGCGAACGGGCTTATGATATTTATTCCCGTTTGTTGAAAGATCGTATCATTTTTTTGGGAACTGATATTGATGATAATGTGGCCAATTTGATTGTTGCCCAAATGTTATATCTCGAAGCCGAAAATCCGGACAAGGAAATATTTTTCTATATTAATTCTCGAGGGGGATCGGTCAGTGCCGGAATGGCTATTTATGATACGATGCAGTATATCAAGTCGCCTATATCGACAGTCTGCATGGGACAATCGGCCAGCATGGCAGCGATACTTTTGGCTGCCGGAGAACCAAAAAAAAGATTTGCACTTCCTCATTCGAGAATTTTAATTCATCAACCGCTGGGAGGTTTTCAGGGACAGGCGACGGACATTGATATTCAGGCCAAGGAAATATTAAGATTAAAAGACGAATTGAATAAAATATTGTCTGACTTAACGGGACAGCCGCTCGAAAAAGTGATTAACGACACGGACCGTGATTATTTCATGAACAGTCAGCAGGCGAAGGAATACGGTTTGATTGATGAGATCATTGTCAGGAAGCCGGTGACCACAACAAAAAACAAGGAGAATTAAGTGATCAAAAAAGGCAAAAATAACAGAATGGACGATGGAATGCTATTTTGCTCATTTTGCGGAAAGATGCAGAGCGAGGTGCGCAAACTGGTTGCCGGTCCGACAGCCTATATTTGTGATGAATGCATTGAGCTTTGCCGTTATATCGTTGAGGAAGAAGACGAGAAATTTGTTGAGAAGGATCCCCAGAAGGGGCTTCCCTATCCGAAAGAAATCAAAAAATTTCTGGACCAGTACGTTATCGGTCAGGAAAAGACCAAAAAAATATTATCGGTTGCCGTTTATAATCACTACAAAAGATTGTTATCCAAAGTCGATTCCGACGGGGTAGAAATACAAAAGAGTAACGTGCTGTTAATCGGTCCGACCGGTTCGGGGAAAACGTTACTGGCCAAGACGCTGGCCAAATTTCTCAATGTGCCTTTCACCATTGCCGACGCAACGACTTTAACTGAAGCCGGCTACGTCGGTGAGGATGTGGAAAATATCATTTTAAGCCTGCTGCAAAATGCCGATTATGATGTTGCCCGCGCGTCAAAAGGAATCGTGTATATTGATGAAATCGATAAGATAGCGAAAAAATCCGGCAATCCTTCCATCACCCGCGATGTGTCCGGTGAAGGCGTGCAACAGGCTTTGCTGAAGATTATGGAAGGAACGATGGCCAATATCCCGCCCAAGGGAGGCCGCAAACATCCTCAGCAGGAATTTATTCAGGTGGATACGACGAATATTTTATTTATCTGTGGTGGCGCCTTCAATGATCTGGACAACATCATTTCCAAAAGACTGGGTGTGAACGCCATGGGTTTCGGCGCCGAGATTAAAAGCCGGAAAGAAAAAAAAATCGGCGAGTTGTTAACCGAGGTGCGGTCGGAAGATTTATTGAAATTTGGATTGATACCCGAATTTATCGGCCGGCTGCCGGTGATTGCAACGCTGGATGAACTTGATGAATCGGCATTAATCAAGATACTGGTTGAACCGAAGGACGCGATTATCAAACAGTATAAAAAACTGTTTGCTCTGGAAAATGTGACGTTGAAATTTACCGATGGCGCTCTCCGTGCGGTAGCCAATTTATCGACGGAAAGAAAGTCCGGTGCGCGTGGTTTGCGTTCGATTCTCGAAAACACCATGTTGGAAATGATGTATGATATTCCTTCGCAAAATAACATTAAGGAATGTGTTATCAGTGAGGATGTGGTCTTGAAGAAAGAAAAACCCATTTTGATTTACGAAACTAAATCAGAATCAGCTTAAGGATTTAGAAATAATATGTTTGACGAAAAGAAAGAAGAAGATCAGGAAAAAACAGCCATCATTCCTCTATTGCCTCTCCGGGATGTTGTGATGTTCCCTCATATGATTGTGCCTCTCTTTGTGGGGCGTGAAAAATCGATCGCCGCGCTGGAGTCGGCGATGAAATATGAAAAAAGCATTTTTATGGTTGCGCAGAAAAATGCCAAGGATGATGATCCGAAGCAGGAAGATATTTATCAGGTCGGCACCATCGGGATTATCATTCAACTTTTGCGCTTGCCTGACGGAACCGTTAAGGTTCTGGTCGAAGGGAAAACACGCGGCGTCATCAGCGAATATCTGACCAACAATGATTTTTTCCTGGTCAAAGTGAACGAGATTGATGATATTGACGATGGAACGGAAGTGAAAAGGCAGGCTTTGATGAGAAGCATCAAAGAATCTTTCGAACTCTATCTCAAACTGAGCAAGAAAATTCATGTGGAAATGCTCGGTACGGTGGTGGCCATTGATGATGCCTCCAAACTGGCGGACGTGGTCATTACGCATCTCAATGTCAAACTGGAAGACAAGCAAAAAATCATCGAAATATTTGACATCAGCGAACGACTCGAAGCGATTTATTCTCTCATGCTTTCCGAAATAGAAATTCTCCAGGTGGAAGAAAAAATCAAACGGCGCGTCAAAAAGCAGATGGAAAAAACCCAGAAGGATTATTATCTCAATGAGCAGATGCGCGCCATTCAGAAGGAAATGGGGGAGAAAGACGACTTCCGCAACGAAATTGCTGAACTGGAAAAACGCCTGAAACAGAAAAAAATGTCGGAAGAAGCGGTGAAGAAAGTCAAGCAGGAAATTAAAAAACTGCAAATGATGACACCGATGTCCGCGGAAGCCACTGTGGTCCGAAATTATATCGACTGGGTGCTGGATATGCCCTGGTCGGAAAAAACAGAAAATAAATTCACCCTGAAAGAATCGGAAACCATCCTGGATGATGATCATTTCGGATTAAAGAATGTGAAGGAACGGATTATTGAATACCTTGCCGTGCAATCGCTGGTTAAAAAAAATAAAGGTTCAATCCTGTGTCTGGTCGGGCCTCCGGGCGTAGGAAAAACATCTATCGCTAAATCGGTTGCCAGGGCCACGAACAGAAAATTTGTCCGCATTTCTCTCGGCGGTGTGCACGATGAGGCGGAAATACGCGGTCATCGCCGGACTTACATCGGCGCGATGCCCGGAAAGATTATTCAACTTTTGAAGAAGGCGGGTTCCAATAATCCGGTTTTCTGTCTGGATGAAGTGGATAAACTCAGTTCCGACTTCAGAGGCGATCCTTCATCGGCGCTGCTGGAAGTTCTTGATCCGGAGCAGAATTTCGCTTTCAATGATAATTATCTTGATCTGGATTACGACCTGTCGGAAATTATGTTTATCACGACAGCCAATGTTTTACAGACCATTCCGGCTCCCCTGCAGGATAGAATGGAAGTCATCCGGATTGCCGGCTACACGGAACAGGAAAAACTGCAGATTGCTAAGAAATATCTGATTTCCAAGCAAATCGAAGCTAACGGTTTGGTTAAAGAGAATCTGGAATTTACCAAAGGCGCGTTGTTAAAGATTATCCGACAATACACGCGGGAGGCCGGAGTACGCAATCTGGACAGGGAAATCGCTTCTATATGCCGGAAGGTGGCCAAACAAATTGTCAACAATGACAGCCAGAAAAAAGTCACGGTTACCTCCAAGGCTGTTTCCAAGTATCTGGGCGTACCGAAATATCATCACGGAGAAATGGAAGGAAAGGATAAAATCGGGTTGACCGTGGGGCTGGCCTGGACGGAAGTCGGAGGAGAGCTTTTGGCTGTTGAGGCTTCCATTATGGAAGGGACCGGCAGAATGATCATGACGGGCAAGCTTGGCGATGTGATGCAGGAATCTGTTCAGGCCGCCTTGAGTTATATCCGTTCCCGGGCGGAAGCGTTCGGTCTGACCAAGAATTTCTATAAAAAAGTCGACATTCACGTTCATGTGCCGGAAGGAGCCATTCCCAAGGACGGACCTTCGGCAGGCATTGCCATGGTAACGTCCATCGCGTCTGTCCTAATGAAGAAAAAAGTGCGTGCTGATCTGGCGATGACCGGTGAAATCACATTAAGAGGCCGGGTTTTGCCGATCGGTGGCTTGAAGGAAAAGATTCTTGCCGCCCATCGCGGAAATATCAAAACAGTCATTATTCCCAAAGATAACGAAAGAGATCTGGCGGAAGTGCCGCAAAATGTACAAAACGCGATGAAGATTGTTTTTGTAGAGCATATTGATGAAGTATTAAGCATTGCTTTTGTTGAAGAGGAACAACAAATCAGCTCGACAATAGCCGACGACGCGCCGCCGATGAGTTCTCCGGCTGTGAATTGATATTTTTATGTTTTATAGCTTGACAAGAAATATCATTGTTGCTAGAAACCTTAAACGTTTTTGATGGCATACGGGCGGGTAGCTCAGCCGGGAGAGCGCCACGCTTACACCGTGGATGTCACAGGTTCGATCCCTGTCCCGCCTACCATTAGTGCTGAAGGATTGATAATTATAAATGATTTTTTGGGGTCGTAGTTAAGTTGGTTATAACGCCGGCCTGTCACGCCGGAGGGCGTGGGTTCAAGTCCCATCGGCCCCGCCAGAAAATCTAAAAGGGAATCAATGACTTACATTGATTCCCTTTTTCATTTTATAGGTATTTTCAAGAAAAAAATAATTGCCCCCAGCACTATCCCCAGCACGCAAGGGGGAAATGGGTACAATAGTACCCAAATTGGCAAAACTTCTGACCACTCACCCCCCAGCACGCCTTAATCCCGGGTTATTGGCAAATCAGCGCGAAACAAGGCCCCATAATTCTTTACTTGTATTTCGCTTAGCTCTTTAGCAAGCTTGAACAATCTTTCTCTTTTATCCCAATACAATTTATAGGCTTTGTCATCTTTTTTTCGCTTCGCTTCTCTAATTTCTGCTGTCAAACATTCAGCCGCACAATTTAAGCCTTGGAATTCTTCCTTGATTTTTGTGATTGATTTTCGAATTTGTTTTTCTGTCATCATTGAACCTCCGTTTTATTTCCGTTTATTGTTTCCGTTTATTAAAATTTGTTCCGCGTGAAAAATAAAACATTTTGCGTTTTACTTTCCCGCGCCCTATCTATAGCAGAACAAAGGATTTACTTTCCTTTGCATTACGCTAAAATCTATTGCTTAAACAGTTTCACGGGTCCTTCCCAGCCCACCTTTTTTACGGGTAATTCAAACCCCGGCATTTCTCTAGCCATAGGGGAAAAATAAGACTGGAATTTTGGAATATACCACTTTTTCCCGTTTAGCTCATTATTATTGGAATATTACTTGTTTTGATAGATATACCAGCGTTTGATTAATTTCCTGATTCAATATTTCGCGGCACTTGTTTTCGTCCGTTTCCGCCGCTAAACGCACCCCGACACGTCCAGCAATCTTCATTATTTCTTCGCGTACGACACGCGCTTTGGCAATGGCGGCGGCGCGTACTTCATCTGCGGGAAAATATTGTTCTTCTTCTAAAGCATTTAAGCGTTCTAAACGAGCTATTTTAATTGCGCTTAGCTTTATCTGTTGTTTCAAAATACTATATTGTATGTCTTTATTAGCCTGTTTGGTCCTTTTCCCTGTTACACATTGGTTTAGAAATAACCGGGCATAACGATCAACGGCCTTTTGCTTATAAGCGCCGCTCTTTTCTGGAAGCAATTTCCCTTCCTTGTTATGCCTATACAAACTTGACCGGGCAATGCTCCAGCCTGATTCTTTCAGATACTTCAAAACATCGGCTAGATTTTCAAATTTAATATCTTCCTTAATATCTGTAATGCTGTCTTGTTTATTTTCCTCATTCATTGTTTTGCACCTCCATTTTTGAGTAAAATTTATAAAAAAGAAAAACTTTAGGGGGTACCTACTCCCCAAAAATGTAATTTGTAATTTTTACACTTAAACATATAATTATAAAAGGGAAACGCCATTTTTAAAATGTAATTTTGCCCCCTGAAAATGTAATTTGAAATGTAATTGAATTACATTTCTACAATTTTAATTACATTTTAAAATCAAAAATGTAATTCCTTTTCAATAAACAAACATAACAATATTAATTACTTATAAAAAAAATATTTTAAAAATTACATTTCTACAATTTTGCGGCATAAGACGGCTGAT
>JBATES010000131.1:0-9845 GCA_049664145.1 Smithella sp. | reverse complement strand
TAAATGTTCTTAGTCGTAAATACTATTTTGAGACCGTTAATAAGCTTGTTTATTTATTTCCCAAAATATTTTCAACTTTCATAAAGATAGAAGGACGGAAGCATTATGTCAAGGATAAAAAATATATTTTTTATCTATTATTTCATTGACATGAAAACATCTGAAAGTATAAGACATTCACCAATATGGACATTATTCAGACCATTATTCTCGCGATTATTGAAGGGATCACCGAGTTTCTGCCCGTTTCTTCCACGGGGCATATGATTCTGGCTTCTTCCTTCATGAAGATTCAAAATGATTCTTTCGTCAAAACCTTTGAAATCGCCATTCAACTAGGAGCCATTGGGGCTATCGTTATACTCTACGCCAAGCGCTTTCTCAAGGGTATCAATATATACATCAAGCTGGGGATTGCGTTTATACCAACCGCCGTTGTTGGATTCCTTGCGTATAGAATCATTAAAAATTATCTTTTTAATCCACTGGTCGTTTCCATCGCATTAATCGTGGGTGGTATCATTCTTATTATCATAGATAAACATGTGGTTACCCGGAAAACTCAATACATGGATCTGGAAAACATCTCTTACAAGCACGCTGTCTTCATCGGACTGGCACAGTGTGTTTCCATGATTCCGGGCGTGTCCCGCGCCGCGGCAACCATTATCGGCGGTGTCTTTAATGGCTTAAACAAAAAGCAGGCCACCGAGTTTTCATTCCTGCTCGCCGTTCCAACCATGTTTGCGGCAACCGGCTACGACTTGCTGAAAACAGAGGTCACTTTTTCAGCAAACCAGATTGTGCTTTTAGCCATTGGTTTCGCAGTCGCCTTTGTTTTCGCCTGGCTTGCAGTTAAAATGTTCCTGAAAATTGTCGAAAACTACGGCTTTAAATACTTTGGCTACTACCGCATTATACTCGGGGTGATTTTTATTCTGTATATGCTGCTGAATGGATCGGCTTCTCTTTTTGAAACATTATAGGCTTACATCTGAGGCTGCCAGTTTAGGACCCTGCTTCATGTAAGTATTGAACTCATCAGCCGTTAAATCATTGTACAACCCATGTTGATAAAGATAACTGGCGATTTGATAATAACTTATGGTTTCTGTAATCGGTTCTTCTTCAAGTGATGCGGTTATCATAGAGTGACTTTCGAAATCGTAGCGATATTGGACCTTCTTGCGTACCGGCTTCAAAATAACAAATTGGCCTTCTTCAATGTGACCCAGTTTCTGGTAATTGCCGATGATGGCGTGTCCCTCATCAGGGTATATAGAGCGTACGTCATGACCGAAAAAGCGACTTGGATAGCTCCAATTCAAAAGTCCAAGCAATGTGGGCGCGTAATCCACCTGACTGGTGATGGTCTTTATATGACCGGTCGGCAACTGTCCTCCGGGTGCATAAATTATGAGTGGAATATGATATTCTTTAACGGGCAGTTCGGTCTTGCCCGCGCTGCCAGCGCAATGATCGGCAACAATAACAAAGACCGTATTATTAAACCATGGTTTTGAGCTCGCATCTTTAATGAATTTGCCGATGGCGTAATCGGTATATTTGATACCGCCCCGCCGCTCAGATGTTTTAGACGGCAAATCGATGCGTCCTTCCGGGAAAGTAAAGGGCCGGTGGTTTGATGTCGTCATCACAAAAAAGTGGAAGGGTTTCCCCTTAGCCTGGACCGTATCTGCTTCACGCATTGTCCAACGATACAAATCTTCATCGCACGCACCCCATGCGTTTGCAAAGGTTACATCATCCCGGCTTACAGCGTTGCGGTCGATGACTTTATAACCATTGTTGCCGAAAAAATAGTTCATGTTGTCGAAATAGCCGTATCCGCTATAGAGAAAAGCGGTCTCATAACCTTTCCATCTGAATATTGAACCGAGAGTGAATAATCCTTCATTATGAGGGCGCTTCACCAGGGAGCGACCCGGAGTTGGCGGCAGCGATAGGGTAAGCGCTTCCATTCCACGATCCGTACGAGTCCCAGTGGCATAAAAATTATCAAACACCAGACTTTTCTGTTCAATGGCGGCCAAATTCGGCGTCAGGTTTGCATAGCGACCTGACTTTGCTAAAAATTCAGCACTCAGACTTTCCACCGTTATCTGAATGACATTTAATTTAAGTTCCGGACCCTCTTTGGAATATAACCTCAGCGTATCCTTCTCCTGAGGTTTCAATAATAGCGATCCGTCTTCCACCAGTTCAGCGCGCATAAATTGAAATGCCTTATCGACGGGAACAGTCGGGAAAAATTTATTAAACTCGAGTTCATTGTCTTTGAATGCTGCGAATAATGACCACAAACCATTTTTCCCAAGTTCTCTATTGTAATTGTTGGTGAAGTCAGGCAGCCAGGTTTGATTGACTATTAAGCCCACCGCAATAGCACCGGCACATGCAAAAGCTCCCAATTTATAACGGACTCCGGCAGGCGCTGCCGAGTTTTCCGCCCAGTTGGTAAGCAGACCGGTGCGCCATATCGCCATATACAGCATAAAGGATAATGCGGCGATTCCGCTTAGTATCAACGGCATGGGATAAGATTCGAAAATGTTCTTAATGACTTCGTTAGTATAGACAAGATAATCCACGGCAATGAAGTTAAATCTCACCCCGAATTCATCCCAGAACACCCACTCGGCGGCCAGACCAAACAACATAGAATAAATAAAAACAAACAAGATTGCATTCATCACAAAACGTCCCCACGGGCGTTCGAACAAATGTTTGGGCAAGACCGTTTGAAGAATAATAAATGGTATCGCTAACCAGGAAGCCGTGCCAATATCGTAAAGGAATCCCCAGACGAAAGCTGCCAGAATGCTCACGTCCCATGATATCATCTGAGCAGACTTTATCATCAAGGCGATCCTGGTTATGAATGCGAACACTAGAAAGATTGCCAGAAACAGGATTATGCCGCCGTTCCTTTTTTCCAGGAACGCAAAAAAGATAGAATATAGTTTCTTAAATTGGCTTATTTTCATTTCTCCTCGATAAAATATTTTTTACTCACTTATGCGATTTTAATGATACCTGTGTAAACTCGTCAACATTGCCATGACCATTATGAGAGACTTCTGAGGATTCAATGCGTGACTAGCAGTGCTGTATTTACTTTTGTCGTGTTTGGCATGCTGGGAGAGAGTAAGTGAATCTATTTCTGTTCCTTTCTCATCGTAAACATGAATTTTCATGGATGTCGGTTTCAGATCAAATATTGCCCAGCAATATGATTTTAATGATACCTGTGTATAGCCTCCGACGGGTCCGGGATTGGAAAGCGGCGTCCCCGATGACCCGATAATCAGGTGATAGATACCGTTCACAAAATTTCTTTGATAAAAGTGGCTGTGGCCGGACAAAACCAAATTAACACCACACGGTTCAAAGACGTTTTTGGTTAAGGCAATCATGTCGGTGTTTTCACCGTGCCCGCCTGATGCATAGGCCGGAGCATGGTTCATTACGATTTTCCAGGGTTTTGTTGTCGCTTTCAGGTCATTGATAATAAAATTATACTGAGGTGAACCAATCTTATAGCCATCCGGGTCCATATGATTCATCACGACCACGTGCAGATCGCCGTAGTCGAAGGAATAATAACTCTGTTTGCCGGAATTTGAAACAGGGGCCAGCATAAAGGCCTTCGTATTGGTTTTCCATCTTTCATGATTGCCGGTAGTATTAAAGAAGGGAACGCTGGCCGCCAACTTCAGTTGATTGGGACGGAAGAATTCCTCCTTGTAACTGGAGTAGGAATCGCCATCCATACAAAGATCACCACCATAAAGTGAAAAGCGGGGGTTTGCCGTCAGAATCAATTGAGCAATCGCATCATGCACGGCATTGCCGGTGCGGCTATCTCCCATGAAGGCGAACCGGAAGTTTGTGCCGGAATAGGCAGCAGTTTTAAAATGGGCTCTGTGGGAGCCCAGGCGATAATAGTATGTTGTGTCCGGCTTCAAACCGTTCAGGTGAATCCTATGAATATAAGTGCCAGCAGTTGTTGGTAGTGTACTTTCCGTAAACACTGAATTACCATTAGCATTTGATGATTTATAATCTACCCTCAAGGGTACAGTGCTTGGCGATTCCGCCATGACGTAAACGCTGTTGGAAGTGACAGCCTGCAAATATATTGTTGGGGAAAGTTGAGAGACCGAGCCACGGCGACTACCGCATGTGATCAGTATAATCGACAGTAACAGAACAAGAAAGACACTCATCAAAAATTGAATTCTTTTCATAATGATTTTCATAAAATATTTATTCCAAATATTAAATTAGCTTCCCCAGCATCGGCCAAGACAGTTTTTATTGGCAGTTACTTAACACACGAAGCTTATGTGAAGATTACGAAAAGATTACGATTTCGTAATGTATGAGATCATGAAAAAATGAAATATTACAAAAAAGCTAGTGGTAGGGATCGTCTGTCTTGATGGAAAGGGCGCACAAGGTTTGAAGCATGAGAAATTTTATAAGACAACTAGAAATAATGATGAGATGCAGTAGGGGATCAACTATCGGGGTAGGATCACTATAAAGGTGCTGCCTTTGCCCGGCTGGCTGGCGGCAGTAATTTCACCATGATGAGCATGGGCAATCGCCAGGGCCAAACTCAGGCCCAATCCGAACCCTTTTTGTGAACGGCTTCTGTCGGAACGATAGAGTCGTTTGAATATGTGGGGCTTATCTTCATCGGATATCCCGGTTCCGGTATCTTGAAACACGATTCTAACCATGTCGGTTTCAACATGGGATGAGACGGTAACTCTTCCCCCAGCAGGGGTGTATTTGATGGCATTTTCCAACAGATTGATGAGCATTCTCTGAAGACCCTGAACGTCTCCCTCGATCACCACATCGTCGGGCACTTGATTCAGGCATTGAATCCCTTTCGCTTTCGCGATGGGAGAAAAGAGTTCAAAGGCGTCTTTGATGATCTGCGAAAAATCGACTGGTTTGTTTACCTTTTCAGAGATGCCTGATTCTTCTTTTGAAATCATCAGCATGGTATCGATCAGCTGAAGAAGGTTATCGCACTCCTCGATGTTGCTTGCGGCCAGTTTCTGACTTTCCTCACAACATGCAGCTTTAGCAAGTTCAGTCTCGGATGCTATTCTCATTCTTGTAATCGGGGTTTTAAGATCGTGAGCTATATTGTCCGTTACTTCCCTCAATCCCTTCATCAGGTCTCGGATATGGTCCAGCATGCGATTGAAAGTTTCAGCAAGCAGTTTGATTTCATCACTCTTTGATTTTATTTGGACCCTTTGGTCATAAGATCCTTTTGAAATAGATTGTGCGGTTTTCGTTACCTCTTCAACGTCTGATAATGCACGTTTTGCCATAAACCATCCAATGATAGCGGAGAACAGCACGGAAAAAATCATAATCGGCACGATGATGACCTTAATGGTATTTAAAAAATGATCTTTTTCTTCTAAAGAAATGCCTATCTGCAGAATTTTTCCCGGAGCCATCGTTCCATATACAACCCGTATCTCATGGGGTCGACCCGGCATTGTTTGTGTTTCAAATATGTGAGCTTTCCCTGCATTTATTCGATCCAGAGCTCTTTTATTTACACCTGCAGTTTTCCAGTATGTCATGTCCGATGTGGCAATTACCTTGCCCGTTCTATCCAAGAGGCGCAGAAACATTTCGTCTATTTCTCCGGATTCCCAATTGACCTGCATAATTTTGTCAATAGAATTAGTGCCAAAAAAATCAACAGAGTCAGAAACCTCGACCAATTCCTCCAAAAGTTCATTGTCTATATTTCGTTGTAAGGTATTTGAAACCACAATATAAAATATGCAAAATGCTCCAAACAGAGAGACTGTAAAGATGATGGCGTACCAGAGGGTAAGTCGGAAGGACAACTTATGCCAGAATTTATTAATGATCTTTGATAACATAGCCAGCTCCACGAATTGTGTGGATGAGTTTGTGATCGGTATCCTGATCGATCTTTTCCCGTAACAGGCATATTCGCGCTTCAACAACATTGGTCATGGGGACGAAATCATAGTTCCATACATGCTCCATGATCATCGTTTTCGAGACGACTCTGCCCGCATTGCGCATGAGATATTCCAAGAGGGATAGCTCTCTGGGCTGCAACTCAATTCTTTTCCCCGCGCGCATGACTTCCTTTTTGATAAGATCCAGCGATAAATCTCCTACCTCGAGTTTTGTGGTTTCCTTCGCTCCGGTCGCGCGTCTGATCAATGCATATATTCTGGCCAAGAGTTCTGAAAATGCAAAAGGCTTGGTCAGATAGTCGTCACTTCCGCTTTCGAGTCCTTTTATCCGTTCTTCCACCGATTTTTTTGCACTCAATATAATAACTGGTGTATTTATTCTCTGGTCGCGTAATTTGCCGATGAGCGTGAGACCATCTAATTTGGGCAACATACAATCGATGATGGCGGCATCGTATGGTTCATGGAGGGCCATATGGAGTCCATCCTCGCCATCCTCGGCATGGTCGATGGCAAAGCCTGCCTCCTTGAGACCTTTGATAATAAATGTAGCCGTTTTCAGATCATCTTCGACCAAAAGTAAGCGCATGCAGCCTATCCCTGATTTAATATATGAAAAGCGACTGTTGCTCTCCATGTGCGGGAGCATAGGTAAACAGTCATTTTATGTCAATGAAAAGATGTTCATAATAAAACTCCTTGTCTTTTTAATAACCTGTTGAGATAATCATAAAAAATAAGTTCAGGGTTTGCAGCTCTTGGAGGGGAAACAATGAACAAAGATGATCCTGAAGTCAAAAAGGAGGGAACGGTCTTTCGGCAAGAAAAGATAATGGCGAAACGACTTCAAGAAGAAAAAGAAGACAAAGATGAGCAATCGCTGCAAGCAGCACGGAAAGCGGAAAGGCTTGATGAGGAAAACGAAATTGTTATCACCATCCTCTCCGAAATCACCAATCCTCCAAAGGGAAAAATTATCTACAACCACAGCGAAGACATTTCCATGACCGGCACAAGGATACAGGGCAATTTCCCTTTGCCCAAAGATACCATTCTGAAGATAGATTTCGCATTGAATAAAACAAAGCAAAAGATAACCGTTCTGGGAAAAATTAAATGGAGCAAAGCGGTATATGAAGGTAAATATTATGAGGCTGGCGTTGAGTTTGTCGATACGTCTGACGAGTCCATCAAAATGCTGGGGGATTACATTATGTCCATCAATCAGTATAAAAACCTCAATCCCAAGGGCTTGCCTTATCGGATTTTTGAGAAATTCAACAAGCCCCATACTTAGTGTGACATGAAATTTATTGTCAAACATAGCTTCATGAAGAAATCAACGAACTAAATAAAAAGGAGATTTTATTATGAAAAAGACTTTGATGATTTTTGTTGTTTTGTTGTCCCTGATCTGGGCGATAAGCGCCTGGGCGGAACTGAAAGAAGGATTATGGGAAATGACGACGCAGGCGGAAATGAAAGGCATTCCAAGTGGGCCACAATCGATGCCGCCGACAACTGTCCGTCAATGCGTTACGAAGAGTAATCCCGTGCCTCAAAATCAGGATAAAAATTTCGAATGCAAAACCATTAATATGAAAACCTCGGGCAATACGGTTACCTACAATATAGAGTGTAAAGGCAAAGACGGAAGCGTGATGCAGACATCCGGCACATCAACCTATACGGGCAGTTCCATGAATGGCTCATCAACCACCAATTTAAATATGAAAGGACAGCCTAAAATACAGATGGCCATAAAGAACAAGGGAAAATATATTGGCCCCTGCTCCAAGTAAAATGCATCCTTGCCGCGCGGGGAACGGTGGAAAAATTTCCTGCGCGGCAAGGAACAAAGAGGTAAAATAATGGCATACTATATAATATTATTCAAAGATGGCTCATTAAAAATTTACAAGAATAAACATGATCAAACAAGCCTGCCGGAAGGTGCGAGGCAGTTTGAATGTTCCAGCAATGTCACGGTGCAGGATTTATATGACTGGGCAAAGAAAGGCTTTAAGGGATTCAGAACGATACAAGAAATTGAAAAGTAAAAATTAAATTTTTCAGCAATAACTCGTTCTGAGCTAAAGTTGATTGCAAGAAGGTGTCCAATTAAGTCTCGAATGTCTTTGACCCACGTCATGATAATGACATGGACCTTCATCAGGCTATTTCCTTGATTTTCATGTCGAGTTTCCAGAAAGCCGTGCTAATTCTATCGATAATTTCGTCCAGCTTTTCCTGATCGATGGTTTCTTCATTACGCATCTGATCCTGCCATTTGCATTTCGGCGGTATGTAGATCGTCCACTCGAGTTCTCCCCTGGCATCCGGATAGTCTTCGATTTCAAATGTGATGGCTTTGTCCTTTTCCTGATATCGAAGTGCATCAGGTGATAAAATATCGACGCGCCACCCCAGAGAACTTTCAACAGTATGGTCACCAATTGCTGTTATGATTTCTTTCATGAAGCTATGTCTTTACTATAAATATTTATAAATGCTGTCAGCATAAAAATTGTCATGCGACAATAATTTCTTCACGGAAACTACCGACCGTTTTAAAAATATTTCCGGGCAATGCCTCTGGCGGCGATAATTCCGGAAATTCCGGCTCCGACAATGCCGCGGCTTTTTCCTGCCCCGTCACCGGCCACAAAGATGCCTTCGACATTCGTTTCGAGATTTTCATCCGTGATAAAGTGCGTGTCGAAAAATTTAATTTCCGGTGCGTATAACAGCGTGGAAGGATGCAGAATTCCGGGCACAATTTTATCAATCTTCTTCAGGGACTCCCAAAGATTATCGATGATGCGGGCGGGCAAACCAAGCGTGATGTCACCGGGCGTGGCTTGATAGGTCGCCTTACAAACCTCGAAATGCCGACTCCTGCTGTTAAAAGTTGGGTGTGAGCTTCTTCTTCCTTCCCGGAAGTCCCCTACCCGCTGAACAATGGGTTTGCCTCCCCCGAGCAGAAAAAACTGTTTGGCGATCATCTGTCCGAATTCAGTCGTATCGGAAAAAGGTTCGGTTAAAGAGATCGTATTGATCAAAGCAAAATTCGTATTGTGAGTTTTGTGACCGGAAAGAGCGTCTCCGTTGACGAGCTTGAAATTATAATAGTCTTCCGGTCGCACCCTGCCGCCCGGATTAGTACAGAAGGTGCGCACTTTATCTTTATGTCTTGACGTGCGGAAAATGAATTTCGGATCGTAAACAATCTTGGTTACATCGTCGTAAAATTTTCTGTTTAATTCAACACGGATCCCCACATCAATGGGACCGAAATTATGGCGAATATTTAATTTTGTGGCCAGATCGCGAAACCAGTAAGCGCCGCTTCGTCCAGGCGCCGCCAGAACACATTTTGCGGTGTAGAGAATTTTTTTCCTGTGATTACTGCAAATAATCTGAAAGGCATCATCGTTAGTCTGAACAATGGAGTTTACGGTTGTATCAAGCATAAATTCCGTTTTTTTCAGTCGCTTTCTTAAATAATCAACCGCAGCCTTGCCATTGTCCGTCCCCCAATGCCACTGTTCCGGAGCAATAAATTGAGCACCATTCTCTTGGGCTATTTCCCTCAGCGCCTTGATTTTTTCATTCTTATCAATAAATGTAACTTGCCTGCACTTGGGGAAACCGATAAAGACTTGTCTGATTTCTTCCATCAAATGTTGCGCGGCATCGCTATCGATTTGTAGTTCATCCAGATCAATGCCGATTCGATAATCAAAATTTAATTTCCCGTCGTTGAGCAATCCTCCCGCGGGATAAGGGTGGCGGTCGATGATTGCAATTTTTTCCACACCCGCGCGCTCC
>JBATES010000130.1:0-2197 GCA_049664145.1 Smithella sp. | reverse complement strand
GGTTTCCAGAAATCATGCTGGCAGGCTTGAAAACTTTTGATTAAAGGGGCGTAGGCAAGAATCACCGGAGGATCTGTAAAAAAGCCTTTTTCCGGATGGTCCATGTCAAAATAAATCCACCCGGTTTGATCACAAAATGTCCCCAAAATGTGATTTTTTGATTCTAACTTGGATTTCGCTCTTTGATTTTAAGATATTTTTATTTCAAACACCCTGAGTCAGGTTGTCAACTATTGCCAGTTTTAGTTTGTCATCAAGTCGAATTACACAGAAAGGCGTAGTTGAAATAATGTTGGGGGATACCCAAAACCGCCAGTATGTCTTTTTGGATAACGGTCAATTTGGATACAAACCCAAACGTTTGTCCCGAAGGCAGTTCGATGATTCCTTTTACAATGTCCTTGAACTCGGCCAAAAGGTTTTCTGTTGTTGGATTTGTTACGTTTTTACGGTTGGGCATGAAGTCGTCGAGTCCTTTGCCTCTGGCTTTTATTGTTTGCCGTGCGCTGCGCTCGATGAGTACCGCCAGTTGCAGCGCAATTTTGAACAAAAAGAGCATGGCTTCAATTCTCTTAGGTGTTTGCAGATAAATTGGCTCAAGGTTCAAACTACTTTTGGCTCTGCGATTGGTGTGCTCATTTTTGTACTGGTCTTTATGAGACTGCATAGCCTCTTCAAAAGAGATGTCATTTTTATTGGTAATCAGCGGATAATAGCCGCAGCGCCAGAGAGCCTTATCGAAGTGCTCTTGATGAAAGATCAGCCTGACGGTGAAATGATCCGTTGTGACGGCCACTTTTTCATCTCCATTTTTTGAAGACCGGCCTCGGCGTCCGTTTTTGTAGATGGTGACAGGCTCGTTTTGGATTTCGAAGTCAAAAAAGTCCTGAGAATTATTTTTTCGGAGAATGCATTGGCAGGCTTTTTCGATGCCTTCACGGGTTTTGAGGTGGTAAGTATTTAGTTTCAACGCCTGTTTGTCGAACTGTACACGAGTGTTTTCCACATGCCGATTGAGTGTCTGCCGGGTTCGGGCACAAAGACCGTGATCAAAGAGGATGATCATTCGAAACGGGTACTCTTTATGATTATGGCAAAGCGTTAATGGGGTCTCAAAACCCCGGTTGAAACGCCCTTTGTAAAGTATTAGTGTTTCCTCTGTGTGGTTTTGCAGCGCTTTTTCAAAAGCATCTGCATAGGTTAAATACATGGGGGCTGGTGACAAAAAGAGTCCTTGATTGTCATGGATGTGGGTCATGTTTTCGACTGATGCCAGTTTGCAGTCACCCACATACAGAAAATTACGATCATCCAGAAGATCAATCAAATTCTGCCATTGCTCCACATAAGTGGTCACATCGGCGGTGTTTCCGCTGTAAGCTTGTTGGAACAAGGGAAAGGCTGCATCGTTGCTGACGGACAATGACCAGACAAATTGTTTGAGGTCCTGGCGGTGCTTTTTGCTGTAACCATAGGTGATGGTAATACCCTCGCCCGGATGCTTGTCGCAGTTTCCATAAGTTGATGCCGATGTGGTATCGTTATGGGCAACGGCGGTTCGGATGTCAAAATGTTTGATCATGTGCCTGGTGATGAGCATTTCAAGGTTTCCGATACCATAATCGTAAATCGCATCCAGGGTATCGGCCATCCTGTCATCGAAATACTCTTTGGATGCGATATCCGGGAAAATGACATTGAGAATCTGAGATTTTTCAGCGAACCGGCATAGTCGGTACATTTGGAATACCTGACACAATATGGCGGTGACCATGGTCACCCCGGCTTGACCGTGGGTCAATATTTTTCTTCTGGGGTCAAGCGGAACGTGTTGGTCGATAATTTTTTGTACGCCCGATTCTTCGAAAAAGAACTTCAGGATCGGGGCGAATCCAATGATCTGAGTTTCTACCGATGGTAGAGGTGACGTTGTCATAATGAAGCCTCCCATAAGTTATTAATATAGCTTCACTATACTAGTTTATTCAAAAAGTCTAGATTTATTTTCAATTATTTTAATATGTTATAACTATTTGATATTGCATATCATTTATATGCTGCCCAATGCTCACAAATTGGGCAGCATATAAAAATTAACTCGAAACCGAACAAGCGAAATCCAAGTTTTATATGAATTACTTTCTTTTTTGTGGGTTAGGCCCCGTTTTTTTGCGGCCCCAAATTTTCTGGTAATAAT
>JBATES010000129.1:0-5343 GCA_049664145.1 Smithella sp. | reverse complement strand
ATTAACCGGAGAGTAATTCGGGTGGATATTGCTCATAATTTATTTTTTAGGATGATCCATTGCCATAATATTTTTGCCGCATATTTTACCAAAGCCGGACAATCAGTCCCGTTTACCGCATGGGGCCGAAGACATATGCACAGAAGTATGTTTAATTATTCAAAACGCAGGGCATCGATGGGATTCAGCAAAGAAGCCTTGTAAGCCGGATAGAAGCCGAAGAAAATTCCCACCAGTCCGGAAAAACTAAACGAAAGCAGAATGGACAGAGGCGAGACAATTGATGGATATTCAAATACGGTGGACAGGATGGCGGATCCGCCGCTTCCAATAATGATTCCGATAATGCCTCCAATCATGGACAGGGTCAGCGCCTCAATGATAAACTGAATCCGTATATCCCAGGTCTTTGCCCCAACGGCCATACGGATGCCGATTTCCCGCGTTCTTTCCGTGACGGAAACCAGCATGATGTTCATGATGCCGATGCCGCCGACCAGCAGCGATACCGAAGCGATGGCTCCCAGAAGCAGGGTCAGGGCATTGGTTGTCTGTTCCGCCATCTGAAGTATCTGGGTGAGATTTCTGACCGTAAAATCATCTTCCTTGGTCGGGCCGATGCGATGTCTCTGACGCAGAAGATCATTCACCTGCCTTTCTGCTATAGGAAGGTCCTCCTCACTCTTTGCTTTGATCATGATGGAGCGAACCATGCCCGGAATGGTTGTTCCGAAAATTTTTTTTTGCGCCGTGGTCAGAGGGATTAAGATGGTATCATCCTGATCCTGACCACCGAGGGATTGTCCCTTGGATTCCAGAACGCCAATGACCGTGAAGGGAATTTTCTTGATGCGGATGATCTGGCCGACAGGGTCAATGCTGCCGAAGAGGTTATCGACGACCGTTTGTCCCAAAAGGCAGACTTTTGTCGCGTTGCGGATATCCTGATCATTCATGTTTCTCCCCGCGGTCAGACCGGCATCTTTTACTTCCAGAATTCCCGGCGTTGTTCCCTGAATGCTGGTTGACCAGTTCTGATTTCCGTACACGACCTGCGCAGCGCCGTGATGTTCGGGAGCTACCGCGGAAACGGCAGAACATTCTCTGGCGATGGCGTCAGCATCGTCCTTTGTCAAGGTGGACTGGCTGCCTCCGCCCATCCGGATGCCTCCCTGCGTGGAACTGCCGGGAACGACGATGATGAGATTGCTGCCGATGCTGGAAATCTGTCCGGAAATTTTCCGGCTAATCCCCGTACCCACCGCCAGCATGATAATCACAGCGCTGACGCCGATGATGATTCCCAGCATGGTGAGGGATGAGCGCATCTTGTTGACCCACAAAGCCCTGAGGGCGATTCGGAGAGTGGATAAAATGCTGATCATGATTTTTTTACCTCTTCATCACTGATGACATGTCCGTCAACAAACCGGATAATCCTTTTGCTGAAAGCGGCGATATCCGGTTCGTGCGTGACAAGAATAATCGTTGTTCCGGAATGATGGTTGAGCTGCACCAGAAGCTCCATAATCTCGATGCTTGTTTTTGTATCCAGATTACCTGTCGGTTCGTCGGCCATCAGAATAGGAGCGTCGTTGACAAGCGCCCGGGCAATGGCCACCCTCTGCTGCTGGCCGCCGGAGAGCTGATTGGGATGGTGGTGCTCTCTTCCTTCCAGCCCCAGCATTTTTAATGCTGACAGAGATTTATTTTTTCGCTCTTTGGGCGGAACATGATTATACAGGAGAGGGAGTTCCACATTTTCCAGAGCCGATGTCCTGGAGAGCAGATTGAATCCCTGAAAGACGAAGCCGATCTTTTGATTGCGAATGGTCGCCAGTTCGTCCCGTGACAGACCGCTGATTTTCTGGCCATCCAGTAAATAATCGCCCGCCGTTGGCTGATCCAGACAGCCGACGATATTCATGAAGGTTGATTTGCCTGATCCGGAAGGTCCCATGATGGCGACAAATTCGCCCTTTTCAATTTTGACGGACACATCTTCCAGAGCATGAATGCCCTCGTCGCCGACATCGTAGAACTTCGCAAGTTTATGTGTTTCGATAAGGGTCATCAGTGCATGAACCCCGGCGGACGTGAGCTGCTGCCGGTTTTTTTGTTATTCAGACTGTCCGTGATAATTTCCTGACCTGCTTTAAGTTCACCGGCGCTGATTTCTGTGTAAGTTCCATCACTGAGTCCAATCGTCACCTTGACCGGTTTGGGTTCACCTTTTTCGAGTATCCAGACTTTTGTTCCTTTCGTCTCCTGCTTATGCGTGGATGTTTCGATCGCTTCCTTCATCCCCGTTGGCTTGAAGCGCAAAGCGGCATTAGGAATTCGCAGGACATCAGGACGCGTTTCGATGGTGATGGAGACATTGGCCGTCATTCCCGGTTTTAATTTTAATTGGGGATTATCCACCTTGATAATGACATCATAGGTGACCACGTTGGACACAATGGTCGGTGAATTGCGCACGTCGGAAACTTTTCCGGAAAAGATTGTGTCCGGGTAGGCGTCAACCGTAAACGAGACTTTCTGTCCCGTTTGTACATTGCCGATATCCGCCTCGTCCACACTGGTATTGATCTGCATTTTGGTTAAATCCTGAGCGATGCTGAAGAGAGTCGGTGTCTGAAAGCTGGCGGCGACGGTCTGGCCGACATCCACGCTGCGGGAGATAACGGTTCCGTCAACGGGAGATAGGATATTGGTGTACTGGAGATTCGTTTCCGCGATTTTCAGGGAGGCCTGCGCCTGCCCGACCTGTGCCTGTGTTACCTTCTTCTGGGCTTCCGCCGAATGCAAATTTGTTTCGGCCGTATCCAGATCGCTTCGGGCAATAAAATTCTGCGCAAAAAGCTCTTTACTGCGTTCATAGGTTCGCCGGGCGTCAATGACGGCAACGCCGGCTTTCTCCATATTGGCTTTGGCCGACCACAGATTGGCATTGGCCTGATCAACCTGCCCCTGAACGGTGGAAGGATCAATTTGAGCCAGAAGCTGGCCTTTTTTCACCGGTGAATTATAATCGACCATAAGCCTCTTGATGGTTCCGGATACCTGCGTTCCCACGGAGACAGTCGTGACGGCATTAACGGTGCCTGTCGCGGTGACAACAGATTTGATTTCACCGCGGGAAACTTTTTCCGTTTTATAGGCGGTATTTTTCCCGTTTCCCCGGAAATAAAAGAAGAGTCCCGCCGCAATTACGACTACGGCAATTATTGATAGAATGATGATTTTTTTCTTCATGGTTTTGCTCCTATGGCTCTTTCCAGACCGGCCTGTGCGATTTTGTGATTATAAAGTGCGGTATTCATGTTGGCTCTGGCGTTGTTGAGCGTTATAGTGGCATCGGCTACTTCAATAGGATTACCCACGCCTGTCCTGTAACGTCCTGAAGCCAGATCATAGTTTTCCCTGGCCTGAAGAACAGTTATTTCGGACAGGGATATCTGCTCGGCCGTGTCCTGAACATAAAGATATGCCTTTTGTACATCAAGAATGATTGCCTGGCGGATGGAATCTTCATTGGCCTTGAAAATTTCAAGGTTAGCTTTGGTTTCATCAACCTGATATTTTGTCGAAAGCCCGGTAAAAAGAGGAAAATTCAGAGTGGCACCGGTGTTCCATCCGTCACCAAGCGGAAAATCTGTTCCGGAATATTCGTATCCGGCGCTGCCGGACAAAGTGGGATAATAATCTTTCCGGGCCAGATCAATAGAGCGTTCGGTTGCTTCCCGCCTGGCGATGACCGCACGGAGATCAGGACGGTTTGCATAAGCTGCGTTCAGGGCTTCATTTAATGGCAGATCGTTTCTCTGGTAAGCCAGATTATCCACGATCGGGAAATCGGCACTGTCCGGAATGCCCATGACATCCTTTAATGTGATTCGTGCGACGCGGAGGGCATTGTCTGCCTTCAGGACGTTGAGCCGTGCATTGCCTAAATCAACTTCTGCCTTGGTCACATCGAATTTCGGTTTGGTCCCAATGCGGAAAAACGCGTTGGCCTGATCCAGATGCTGCTGAAACTGCTTCATCGTGTCCACGGCGACATCACGATTTCGTTCGGTCTGAAGAAGATTGTAGTAGGCATTTTTTACATTCAGGACGATTTGGGCGACGACATCCTCATAATCAGCACGTGAGGCGTTGACGTTCAAATTCTGTATTTTGACCTGCGTGGATGTTTTGCCGAAATCGAAAAGGGTCATTCCGAGATTGATGCCGGTAGAATATTGATCGTATGAATCCTCACTAGTGCCGGGTGGGGATGTGGGACCGATCCTCTGGTAACTTGTGGATAAATTCAATTGGGGATAATAGTTGGCCTTGGCCTGTCCGATCTTGCTTTCATATACCTTAATTGCGCCGGCGGAAGCCCTGAGGCTCGGGTGCTTTTCCAGAGCAATGGCGATACATTGTTCCAGATTGTATACAACGCTTCCCGCTACCAATTCCGTCGCTTTTGCGTAAGAAGGAAGAATGAGAATAAAAGATATCATGAGCATTAACATTTTTTTCATGATTTCACCTGCGGCTGTTTTCCGTTTTGGCTTTCGTCATGCCGTTTAAAGAAAAAAGAGTAATATGTTCGGTTAATTCCTTAATCTGTTTCGGCCCGAATAGTTCTCCGGGGAAAAGTCTGTTGATGACCGTATGAGAATGGCGAAAATACAGACATTGGCCGACAATGCTCATAGAACATAGCCGAACGATTCTTTCCTCGGCACTGTTTCCCAGAATTTCAGCGATGATTTCGGTGAGGAGCTGAAAGGAAGGGCGAATGGTTTCCTTCACCAGAATATCAAACGCCCAGGAAGGTTGCGTAAACTCCCGGGCCAGCAGCCTGCCGAACCAGGCCGGGCGGCCTTCGTCCATAATCCTGGAAAGGAATAATCTGATATAGGCTTGCAGTTTTTCCTCGGGTTTCTGCTTTTCGTTGATGCCCAAATCGGGAGGATAGGTTTGAAAAACCATTTCCTGATAATGCTTCAGAACGGCCAGATACAGGCCTTTCTTGTCGCCAAAGTGGTAATTGATGGCAGCAATATTGGCGCCGGCTTCCCGGCAAATATCTCGGATGGTCGCTTTGGTAAAACCCTCCTCGGCGAAAATCTTGCCTGCCGTTTCCATGATGGCCATACGTGTTTTGGAATTTGCTTTTCTGGTATCCATGAAAATATTCAAACACTTGTTTGAAACATTTGTATGAAAATTAATCATTGTTGTCAAGATTTTTTTTGAGTTGTTTTTTTTGAGCGTTACATTGTTCTCTTTTTATGCTTAAAAATATTTTTGACACGCAAAATCAATTGTCATATAGTTCTTGCC
>JBATES010000128.1:0-1841 GCA_049664145.1 Smithella sp. | reverse complement strand
TCGGAACTCACAACGATGTCCAGGGATATTGCCATTTTCGTTGAAAAGCTTGACCAGTTGACGAAGTCGTAGGGCAGTTCCGTCGGGAATGGAATTACATGTAGCTGTGGAGACTCGGCAATAGATTAACGCCTAAATAGGTAAAGAGCACACACCCGAAACCGACAATCGTCATGATCGCCATCCGCCTGCCGCGCCAGCCGCGCACCAGACGGGTGTGCAGCATCACAGCATACACAAGCCAGGTAATCAGCGACCAGGTTTCCTTCGGATCCCAGCTCCAGTAAGAGCCCCAGGCGTAATGCGCCCAGACGGCGCCGGTCGCAATACCCAGCGTCAGAAAAACAAATCCCAGCGCGGCGCTGGAATACATCAGCTCGTCCATCTGATATTCGGATGGCATCAGCCGGATAAAAGCGTTTTTCGACTCACCCGCCGCGCTCTTGGTCAAAAACATAATGCCCAGCGCGAATGCCACGGTAAACGAGGCATAACCCATGAAGCAGGTCAGCACATGCGAGGTCAGCCAATTGCTTTGCAGCGCGGGAATCAGGGGTTCAATGCGGTTACTGATTCCGGGGGCGATGGAGGCATAGGCCATAATCAAAAACGCCACCGGCAGGACAAAAACGCCGATGCTGCGATTTTTCAGCCGCCACTCCATCAGCAGATATAACAGAACAATCGTCCAGGCAAAGAAAATCAGCGACTCGTAAAAATTGGACAACGGCGCGTGCCCCATGCCGAGATCGTACGATGTTTTCCAGCGGATAATCCATGCGGCACTCTGAGCGGCAAGACCAATAAGCGCCGCGCCGGTCGCCAGCCTGCCCCAGAATTCCCGCCCCAGGATCATCCGGAAAAGATAAAAAACAAACGCTGCAAAGTAGATGAATGTGACCCAGCTTAAAATGGTTGTATTGATCATTTGGAGTGCTCCAGATTATCCTTCAGTTGGGCGAGAAGATATTGAACTTCCTGTTCCAGACCCGGCTTATTCTTATAGCTGCGGCCCGTAACGCTGATGCGAACGTTATCCTTAACCTGATCAATCCGGATAAAGACCTGCCGCGCATACGAAAACAAGACCAGCAGCAATCCGCAAATCAGCAGCACCGCCGCCGCGCCAACGACGGGCGTTCCCGGATCGCGGTTGACTTGCAGACCGGTATAATATTTCTCCTCCAGCCCCAAAAGCGTAAAGGTATAAGGACGGAAAAGCCCGGGATTAAACATCGGAACCTGCCTGACGATATCAGGATTCATGGCTTTGATCTTTTCAAGTTGCTGGAAGACCCAGAAGTTAACCGTTTCTTTTTCAGACCGAACGGCGACTTTAATCGCAGGCCCCATTTTCATCAGATTTTCTTCCACCCTCAAAACCTGAAAAGACCCCTCTTTTCCCGGCAATTCAAACGTGTACCCTTCCCCGACATTCATGACATCGCGGCGACCATCGCTCCTCAGCAGAGACAGCGTGGCCTTCCCGCCCGGGGCGGCGCCATAGCTTGCCTGATAAAAACGGAATCCGTCAAATACGATGGGATGATTCACGAGAAGTTTTCCCGATTGAACCGCCTGCTTATCCTTCAAAAACGTCAGAGCCGATTGAAAGCTTTTGGGTGCGCCGCTGTCATAAAATTCCACACTAAACTTATCACAGCGCACGGAAAAAGGCAGGGGCAGACTCTGATTATCGTTGCGTAATTGAATGGCGCTGACTGCCTCGCCTTCCATAATATTGACATATCCTTCGATCCCGAAAACCGACCCAATGATGGCGCCGGCAATTAAAACCAGAAAACTTAAGTGAACGATGTAAACGCCGAAAAGCGAAAAAC
>JBATES010000127.1:0-1842 GCA_049664145.1 Smithella sp. | reverse complement strand
CCAGAAGAAGGCGCTTAAAACATCTTTTCTTTCCGAGACCCAGGCCACGGATTCCACGTGCAGAGGATGCAGGGCAAAGAAAGCGGCGACAAAAGCGCTTTTCCAGACAGCGCCGGTCATGCGGTGAAAGAGCCAAAAGAGCAGTAACGTGCTGAGGATGTGCAAAATCAGGTTGGTGACGTGATAGCCTCCGGCTTGCAAACCATACAGTTGATAGTCGGTCATCAGGGACATCCAGGACAGGGGATGCCAGAATTCAGCATACGTCGTGCACAATGCCCATCCAATCCCGGCAGAGGTCAACCCGGATTGAAGATGCTGATTCTGAGTGACATAAATGTTGTCGTCAACATTAACGAAAGGAAATGTGTGCACCTGCCGGTAAACAATAAATGTAATCACTGTCAAGGCTAAATAAACAAGCAGTGCTTTGTTTTTTTGAGAAAGATTAAATTTTTTGAACATATCAAATTAACATTGCCATCCTGGAAACTTAAAAATATGTTTCATGAATAATTTTTTCTTTATAATAATGTCAAGTTTTGCCGATAAAAACCTTCATCAGTGGCACAAACCTCCAGCTTGCGCTTTCTTAAACGGTTCGCATTTTCCTGCCGCACAAGCTTTTTTTACATCACCGCAGCCGGGCTCGTTGTTGCCCTGCGCAAAGTAAGCAGATGCTCTGTTGGAATAAGCATAAACGTGACCGGGCTGAAGTGAAATGGTTTTAGTGAAATCTTCAATGGCTGACTCATATTGGCCCAGCTTCGCATAAACAATCCCTCTGTTGTTGTAAGCATCCACATAATCGTTTTTCAGGCTGATGACTTTATTAAAATCTCCAATCGCCAATTGGTATTTTTTAATTTTATCATAGACCAGGCCTCTATTGTAATATCCATTAATGTTATTCGGCATCAGCGAAATGGATTTGTTAAAATCAGAGAGAGCCTGTTGATACATTCCCGCTCGGGCGTAAATCACTCCCCTGCTGTTGTACGAAAGATAATTGGAATTTATGTTAATGGCCTTGCTGAAGTGATCAATCGCTTCTCTGAATTTTCCTTCTTTATAAAAGTGAGTCCCAAGATTATGGTGCATTTTATCGTTATTCTTTGTGACTTTCAGAGTATGGTGAAACAGCATAACGCTGTTTTTCCAATACCCGCATTGCTGAAATGTCAGGATGATCAAAACAGCCAGTAAGGCGATTGCCGTCGGCAATACAACTCGCCTGCGAATATTTTCACTTTTTATCAGATAAGCGGTTCCCCAAGCCAGGACAATGCCTATGCCAATGGAAGGAAGATAAGTGTAACGGTCGGCCATGGCCTGAGAACCGACTTGTATCAAACCGATTACAGGGATCAGCGTTCCCAGATACCAGAACCAGCCTGCAAACAAAAAAGGCATCTTCCGAATGTAATGCAGGACCGCGACACTAATGAATATAATAACCAAGCCCGCAGACATTACTTTCCAGAGAGAAAGAGACATTTCGTATGGATAATATACGGCCAGATCTGCCGGCCAGAGGATTTTACCCAGATAGGCGACATAGGAAAAAATGGCATTGGAGAATCTTGCATCAAACGGAATGCTATCCGTTTTTACCAAGGCACCGCTTTTGTTTTGTGCCCATAAAGTTATGATGCTTGATGCAATGCTGATCAACACGAAAGGGATTTTTTCCAGGATAAGTTTGCCGGCCGGTTTCAGACTGCTTCCCGGACGGGTGCCCTGCGTCTGCCAGCGATTGAGAGGCCAGTAATCCAGAAGCAGCAAGGCAAAGGGTAATGTTACGAGCATCGGCTTGGACATCAGGCTCAGCATGAATAATAT
>JBATES010000126.1:0-23771 GCA_049664145.1 Smithella sp. | reverse complement strand
GGATAAGAAAGTGCTGATTGAATTTGATCTGGAAAAGCTTTCTCTGACGGACATCATCAACGAGATTATGGATCAACTGGCGCTGAAGAAGAATCTGACCTTTGAAGATTTGCTCCAGGGGAAAATGGATCGCCGGCGGATTATCTACACGTTTCTGGCCATCCTGGAACTGGTGAAACTGAGAATGATTAAAGCCTATCAAACTTCAATTTTTGGGGTTATCCGGATATTTCCGGCAGTGGAGTCATAAATGGAAAAAATAAAAGCAGTCATTGAGGCTCTGATTTTTGCTTCCGACGCGCCTCTGGCCGTGGAAAAAATACGCACGGTTTTTCCGGACGTGGAAAAAACGGAAATTAAAGAAATCATTGATCAACTGACAGCGGAGTATCATGAACGGCAGGGCGGCATCGACCTGCAGGAAGTTGCGGGTGGATTTCAGTTCCGCACCAATCCCGAACTCAGCCCGTGGGTCAAGAAACTCAAAACCAGCAAGCCACATTCCCTGTCACCGCAGGCGATGGAGACCTTGGCCATCGTTGCCTACCGGCAGCCGATTGTAAAATCGGAGATTGAAGACATTCGTGGCGTGGATGTAGGCGGTCAGTTGAAAGGGCTGATGGAAAAGAAACTGATCCGCATTGTCGGCCGCAAAGACGTGCCCGGCAAGCCGATTATTTACGGGACAACTAAAAAATTCCTGGAAGTCTTCAATCTCAAAGACATTATGGACCTGCCCAATATTCGCGAACTAAAAGAACTTCATAAGCAACCGGAACCGCTGCAGCAGGTCCTGCTGGACGATGAAATCCTGGAATCGGAACAGGAAGATCAAACCGCCCGGGAACCGGAGCTGAACGCGGATCTGGAGCCGGAAAAAGCGGAAGAAAAGGAAGAAACAAGCCCGGAACCGGAGCTGGAACCTGACAAAGAAGAAACGAAGACAGAAAAAGCAGAACCCGAGCCGGAATTCCAAACAGCAGAAGCGAAAGCAGAGGAAAAAAGCCCGGAACCGGAAATCGCAGAAGAAAAACCCGCTGAAGGTTCCGAATCATGAAAGAACGTTTGCAGAAAATAATCGCGACGGCCGGTGTTACGTCCCGGCGTCACGCTGAAAAACTGATCACCGAAGGGCGTGTCAGCGTCAACAATATTGTGGTGGACAAACTCGGCGAGAAAGCTGATGCCGAAAAAGATGTCATCCGCATTGACGGCAATATTATTTCCACAGAGAAAACAAAATATTATATAGCACTGAACAAACCGGCCGGCTTTGTCACCACCCTTAATGACCCCCAGAACAGGCCGACCATCGTTGACTTATTAAGGGATGTGCCCGAAAGAGTTTATCCCGTGGGCCGGCTGGATTATGATTCCAGAGGCCTGCTGCTTTTAACCAATGACGGTGATTTCGCACAAAAAATTCAGCATCCGCGTTTCCAGAAGCCAAAAGTTTACAAGGTTAAAATTCAGGGGCGTCTGGCCAAAGAGCAGTTAACGCAACTGAGCCGGGGCGTTAAGCTGGACGATGGTCTGTTCAAACCGGAAAATTTAAAAATTGAAAAATATAATGATAAGAGCATCTGGTTGCGACTGACGTTACGGGAGGGAAGAAACAGAATTATCCGCAGGGGATTTGAGGCCATCGGCTACAGAGTTGCCTCTCTGATGCGCGAGTCAATCGGCAATCTTCAACTGGGCACCTTGAAAGAAGGTTCCTGGAGACACTTGACAAAAAAGGAAATAACCCAGTTGCTGGATAATCAGACAAGGCAAAAAGTGTAAAAATTTTCTTGACTTTCATCGAAAAAATAAATAATAAATTCAACAAAGAAAGTTTAGAAAATCAGATTATCCCGTTATTGGAAGAGGAATCAGTTTTAGGAGGAGCTATGAATAAATCCGATCTTATCGAAGCTTTAAGCACTAAATTAAACCTGACAGAAAAAAAGGCCATCGATGTAGTCAATCTTATTTTCAAGGGATTCACCGATGAATTAAAGAAAAACGGCCGTATCGAAATCAGAGGCTTCGGCAGTTTCGTGGTTAAGAAATACGGTTCCTATACCGGAAGAAATCCTAAGACCGGCACAAAAATTGAGGTTGAACCCAAAAAACTTCCCTTTTTTAAGGTCGGCAAAGAGCTCAAAGTCAGAGTTGACAAGAAAAAATAACCATCATTGCTGTTCGTGTTGTATATTAAAAAAGGAGGCATCCTTGATGCCTCCTTTTCCTTTGTGCGCCCGGCAGATATCCTTTTCAGTTTTAACCTAAATTAGCATTCACAAAATCCCAGTTAATCAGATTCTGGATCACTGCGGCGAGATAATCCGGCCTTCTATTCTGATAATCCAGATAATAGGCGTGTTCCCAGACATCGATGGTTAAAAGCGCTTTCTGGCCGTGCACCATCGGTGTATCGGCGTTGGCGGTCTTGGTTATTTTGAGCTGATCGCCTTCCAGCACGAGCCATGCCCAGCCGCTGCCGAACTGCGTGGCGCCGGCATTTTTTAATTCTTCGACAAACTTATCATAGCTTCCCCAGGTGGCATTAATTTTTTCGGCGATCTTGCCGGCGGGAGCGCCTCCTCCTTTTTTCAGGCATTGCCAGTAAAAAGAGTGATTCCAGACCTGGGCGGCATTATTGAAAATACCGGCTTTCGCTGCGTCTTTGGCGGCGATCTGAATAATTTCTTCCAGTGATTTTGTTTCCAGCTCCGTGCCGGTGATCAGTTTGTTGAGATTATCCACATAGGCTTTGTGGTGTTTCCCATGGTGGAAATCCAGCGTGTTGGCGCTGATCACTGGCGCTAATGCGTCTTTTGCATAAGGCAATTCCGGTAATGATATAGCCATCTCGTTCCTCCTTCTTGTTTTTCTTTTTATAATAGTTCACGTTTGGGGTTTGTCAAATTTATATTTCACTTTTTTTTTATGATGATCGAAGGCGACAATATGCCGGAAGCGGAATTTGAGCCAGTTCATATAAATCATTGTGAAAACGGCGAAAATTAATGAAGGCACGGCGACCTCCGGACTGAATACGGTGAGGGCGATGCCGCCGGCCAGTCCGCATTCTTTCATGGTTGCCGGCAGGATGAAGGAATTGATCCGATCGTCTGGCGCGCGAAGATGAAGCCCGATTCTTCTGATGATGAAATAGAAGGGGAAGGTGCTGACAAAAGCGATGGCGACGATGATCAGAAGATCGACCGACCATTGCAAGAGAAAAGGTCCGCTGTTGGCGGTGATGGTGTAAAAGACGATCAACAAGCTGAAATCCATTATCATATCATCATGTTGATTGATGATCCGATCCCATTCATTTTCTACGGCAATACGGGAAATCAAAAGCGGCAGAACAATCAAACACAGCATCAGCACAATAATGTTCCAGTAATTCAGATGCATGTATTTCAAGAAACATAAGCCGACTAACGGCACAATGATTAACGCTCCCAGATAAGTTCCGGCCACCGAAGTGAAGATCTGGTTTTTATTCATGCGCAATAAATCACCCATGATGATGATTTCCAGCGACAGCGGCATGGCCGCCACCAGCACCAGACCGATCCAGAGTTCCTGTTTCTGAATCAAAAATGCTCCCGCTAAGATGATAAAGTTTCCCAGTACGAGATAATTCATGATGTTGCTTTGCATGGAGGAGAACAAAAGCGTACGCAGGTGATGGAAAAAACCACCGGGAAACCTCAGCAAAGTAATGGTGATGCCGACTATCAACGCGGGCAGGATCAGAAAAATTCCCGCCTGAGCGCCTTGCGGCAGGGTGATGCCGAAAATTAACGCGAGCAGAAAAATGATGCTGGAACGATAGGTCTGAAAAGGAAGAGCCATTGTTTACCTCTTAACAGGTATGATTTTTTTAGCTCCGAAAACGAGTATCAGGAAGCCGATATTTAAAAGCACTATAGTGCCTCCGGCCGGTAAATTCAACAGGAAAGCCAGCAGGATTCCGAAAATGACCGATAACAGAGAAAAAACAACGGAAGCAATAATAGTCATTCTGAAGTTCAGTGACAATTGCAGGGCAATCAGCGGAGGCAGAATCAGCATCGCGGAAACGAGCATGATACCGGCGACTTTCATAGCCAAAACAGCGCTCACCGCTGTCAGTAAAAAAAGTATCGTGTTGATTCTTTTGGTTTTCACGCCCATCGTTTGGGCCAGTTCTTCATCAAAAGTGATGGCGAGAAGATCATCATAAAAGAGGATGACCGTGGCCGCGACAATCAAGAAGACGATGAAAGACAGCAGAAGTTCCGCCTGTGTTACGGTTAATATATTGCCGAAAAGATAGCTGAACAAATCAACGTTGTAACCGTTGGATAAACTGACCAGCACAATACCGGCGGCGATACCGATGGAAGAAACAATGCCGATGGCCGCGTCTCCCTGTATGCGTTTGGATTGCGTCAGTTTGAGAATGGCCAGCGATGAGAGCATGACCAGCGGAAGGGCGGCCAGCGTAATGTAAAGAGGGCTGACGCCGATCAGCATCACCACCGCCACGGAACCGAAGGTGATGTGCGCCAGGCCGTCGCCAATCAGCGAGAAACGGCGCAGAACCAGAAAAACGCCCAAAATGGAAGAAACGGCGGCAATCAACATCCCGGCGAGAAAAGCCCGTTGCACAAATTCATAATTGAGAATATGTCCCAGTTCCATTACGTCTTAATCTCCGTTTTATCGTGCTGATGACAAATCATGTGTTGGCTGTCCGGTCCGAAGAAACCGGTCATATCTGGAGAGGCACAAAAGTCTTCAAAGGTTCCGGAGAAAATGACTTTCTTGTCGAGATAAAGCAAATGACGGGCGTATTTGCCGATAATGCCCGTGTCGTGTGTAATCAGAAGCACAGTCGTGCCGTTGCGGTTCATTTCGTCGGTTATGGCGTAGAAGACATCTCTTGTTTCCGGATCAAGGGCGGTAGTCGGTTCATCGAAAATCAGCAACTCGGGTTTCCTGATTAAAGCGCGCGCCAGCATGACTCTCTGCTGTTCGCCATAGGATAATTCCCCGATCAGTTTTTGGGAAAGATATTCAATGCCCATCAGGCGCAACGTTTTTTGCAGATCGGCAGCATTCCTTTTTTTTATGCCCAACTGAACAATTTCCCCGACCGTGCTGGGGAAATGATAATTCAGCGCGTTGATTCTTTGCGGCAAGTAACCGATTTTATCCCACTGATTAAATGCAGAAAGCGGCTGGCCAAAAAGATGAACGGTCCCTTTGGAAGGCTGCAGAATGCCCAGGATATTTTTAATCAGTGTGCTCTTGCCGGAACCGTTGGAACCGGCGATGCCCAGATATTCGCCTTGTTGAATCGCCAGGGAAATGTCGCTGATCACGGCCGTTCCGTTATAACAGAAGGTCAAATCATTAACGCGGATTACATCGGACATCTCAATCCTTTCTGCAAATTGATCAGGTTTTTTTCCATAATGGAGATGAAAGTTTCACCCGCCTCCATGTCCGACTTTTTCAAGTCATGCCCGTTATTAAGTTTTAGCAAGCCGGTGCCCGTTTCTCTGGCGATGGTTCGCGCCAGACGGGGATTGCTCATATCTTCATAATAGACAAACGGTACCTTTTCTTTTTTTATCTGTTCAATCAAGATTAAAATCTGATGCGGCGAAGGTTCCGAGTCGGCAAAAACGTTGGAAGCCGCCACATACTGAAGATTATATTTCCTGGCCAGATACGCGAACGCCCAGTGACCGGCGTGTAAAATTGTCTTGGACCGGCAACCGGATAATTGTTTCCGGTATTGCTGATCCAGCGTCGCCAGTTTCAGTTTGTAGTCTTGAGCATTTTTCCTGTAATAGTCGCTGTTGCGTGAATCCTTCTGAATGAAAGCTTCGGTGATATTATCCACCATCTTCTGCGCGTTATCCATATCCAGCCATATGTGCGGATCAAACCGTGACAAATCTTTGTCAAGCTCTTCATAAGTCACCTGTTTTTTGACCTCGTTATCCAGCGGCAGCAAAATCGCGCCGCTTCCCGTTTCCACCGCCAGCATATTGGTATTTTTATCGGTGGCCTTGATAATTCTATAGGCCCACTGTTCCAGTTCGAAATTGGTAAAAAGAAAAATATCCGCCTTCGTAACTTTGACGATATCTTCAGGTCTCAATTCATAATGGTGTGCGTCCGTTCCCGGCGGGAGAAGCATTTTTAGCTCGATTTTATCTCCACCGACATTGCGCGCGAAATCATAAACGGGAAAAATAGTGGCGATGACACTGAGCTTTTGATGCGGCTGATTATTTTCTTTGGCCTGCTGACAGGACAAGATAAATATTAGAACAAATAACAACAGGCATATTTTTCTTAAAGTCATGATGGTTCTTCTTTTCTATTTTTACAATACTTGTAAGTAATTAAGCGTAACTATCAAAAATACAAGTGGGTTGCAACAATTATCAGGAGTATTGACAGTTTTTAAAAAGGATATTGACGAATTTTATTACTATTGTAAACTGAAAGAAAAATTTGCGGAAGGAGGATTGTTTATGAAACCCATCGGGCCCTTAATGTGGGAACACTGATTGATTGAAAAAATGTTGGTGGTAATGATGCGCCATATTGATGAGGTAGAGAAGACAAAAAAAAGTTAATCCGCTGATTATTGACACCGCCGTTGATTTTATCCGTACTTATGCCGACCGCACGCATCACGGGAAGGAAGAAGAAATTCTTTTCCGGGATCTGGCCAAAAAAGACCTTACGCCGGATTTGAAAAAAATCATGCAGGAGTTGCTCGATGAGCATGCCTGGGGCAGAAAGACGACAGCCGCTATTGTCGCGGCGAAGGAAAAATATTTACAGGGCGATCAAGAACAACTTTCCGTCATCATAGATCATGCCCGGCAGTTGGGCAATTTCTATCCCAAGCATATCGAAAAAGAAGACAAGCACTTCTTTTATCCGTGTCAGGTGTATTTTGACAAGGCAGAACAAACCAAAATGCTTGCCGAATTCTGGGAATTCGACCGCAAAATGATTCACGAAAAATACAATAAAGTTTATGATGAATATTCTGCTCTCAAACTTTAATAGTTCCAGCCCCAGAATCCGAACGCCAGAATATTCATTATAATCGGCACGGCGTATATTATTCCCACGGTCGTCAGCTTGGCCTTCATTGATTTCAGGCTGATGACCAGAATGGCAAAGCAGAAGAAGTGGAAATAACCGAAAAGGAAAATCAGCCAGACGCCCTTGAAGGATAAATACCAGAAGGGGTATTCCCAGACCAGATGTCCGCCGATGTTGAGCAGGCATTCGACAAAAACGCAGAAGATGCTATAGCCAATTGCCCAGAACCATTTTTCGGGCAGTCCCAGTATCTTCGCTTTTTTGCTGTCGGATAACGTGTGGTAGTAGATAATGCCGATGATGAGAAACATGAACATGATTTCAATGTTCCAGCCCACGAGTGTGCGCAGGGCCGTATCGCCAGGCGTTGTCCAGAAGGCCGAGCGTTGCGTCAGATACATCACCCATCCGTTCCAGGTTTCGTTGAAGAAATCCACGCCGAAAATTGTCAGACCGGCCAGAACGGCGTTCCAGTCCCCGGTACGCCGCGCGTCTTTTATCTCTTTGGTGTAAATGTAAAAGACAATTGCCATCAGCGGAATGACATACCATTTGATGGTGGAAAGGTCCCTCAATCCGCATAAAGCCTGTTGGGTTGCTTCTGTCATAATGACCTCCTCATTAATTGTTGAGCATGGAAATTAAACACATAAGTAATCATTTCGTCTTCAGCTATCATGTTGCCATATTTTTTTTATTATATTATAATGCGCCGCAATTAAAAAGAAGTAATTTGCGATACTTTAATTACTTGAACAGTGCAAACGCGACAAAGGAGAATAGAAACACTTGATATTCACCAGCAGAACAAAAATCGCCATGATCATTTTATTAATCATTATCATCATCGGTACGGTCGGTTTCCATTTTATCGAGGGATGGAGTCTTACGGATTCTTTTTACGTTTGCATGGCTACATTGTCCACAGTGGGGTATGGCGATTTTGCGCCGGAGACAACATCCGGTAAATTCTTTGCGGTGTTTGTAATCATTTTCGGCGTGGGCATGATGTTTTACACACTGGTGCTTTTGGCAGAGACATTCATTGAAGGTCGTTTACGCTATGTGTTAGGGGGAGGTAAAGTGGAAAGAATAATCGAGAAGATGCACAATCATTACATCATTTGCGGTGGAGGCCGGATCGGTTTTTTAATCTGCCGCGAACTGATGGCCGGAAAAGTTCCCTGTCTGATCATTGATAACCATCCCGATGTGATTCAAAAGGCACAGGAAGAGGGTTTTATTTACTGCAAGGGAGACGCGACACAGGATAAAGTCCTGCTGGCAGCGGGCATCAAACGCGCCAAAGGCATTATTTGCGTTCTGCCGTCAGACGCGGAAAATCTTTACGTCATTCTGACCGCCAAGGAACTCAATCAGAAAATTTATATTATGGCGCGCTCCGAAGAAGAGGAATCGGAACACCGGTTGCTTCGGGCGGGAGCGGATAAAGTCATGTCGCCTTACGCCTTGGGCGGCGTGCGCATGGCGATGGCTATTATGCGTCCGGCCATGCTGGATTTTATTGAAATTACCACCAGCCGCCAGAGCCTGGAATTAAGAATGGAAGAGGTTGCCATTGGCAAAAATTCTCAGTTGATTTCCAAAACGTTGGAGGATTCGGGAATACGCAAGCAATTTGGCCTGATCATCGTCGCCGTGAAAAAAGATTCCGGAAAAATGATGTTCAATCCACTGGCCAATTACATTATCGAAGAAGGCGACCGGTTAATCGCAATGGGCGAGGATGAAAACGTCAAACAGTTTGCTCAATCCTGTACGGCATAAAGCAAGGAGAAAATAATGAAAATAAATAGACTACGATTTGTTTGGATATGCGGGTTGCTTTTTTTACTTTTCAGTCTTTTGGGGTGTGCCGGCAACCTTTATAGCATTAACCTCTACTACGACGGAACCAAGGCCGTTATTCCGGGGTATTTGCAAAGCAGCGGCAAATCTGCCGGCGCCGATATGGCGGTCGCTGAATTTACCGATATGCGTCAGATCGATGACCGGCTCGTCATCGGACACGTGGTGAAGGCAAACGGGTCGAAATATCCGGTATTCCCCAAAGATATTCCGGTGACAAAATCCATCGCTCACGGCATCAAAAATTATTTAAAGAAAGCCGGTTACAACGTAGGGGACAAACTGGAACAGTGGAATGTTAAGGAAGAAAGCATTCCGCGGGGAGATACCCGGGTGCTGATTGGCGGCAGTATCGACGAAATGGAAATACAGTGCCGGAAAGGTTACCTCACCAATACTTACGCGGGCGATCTGAAGTTGACCGTTTTCTTTGCCGACATGGCCAGCGGGAAAATATTGCACAGAACTCAGGTGGAGAGCAAATACTCCCGCGAACATCTTTTGTTTTCAGAAAATATTCTGGCCGAGCAGGCCGACATCGTTCTGGCGGATGCCATTGAAAAATTGTTTGAAGATAAAGTTGTAGCCAAAAAACTCAAAGAAGCTCTGGGAAGATAAATTATATCTTTACCATTAACAGTTTAAGTTCCCCTCTTTTTTAAAGAGGGGTTAGGGGCAATTTTATTATATCAAGCCGCGTGAGACAATCCGGTGCATGTCCGAAGGGAAATTGAGCATATGCAAGCAATCCGGGAATTGATTATAAACCAGATATACAAGGTTGTGACGGGTTCAAAAAGAATTCGGATGCTCCTGACACCACTCTTAGGATTCATTTTTTCCTCCATCGTCTTGTTTTTGATCATTGCCTCTTTTTATGCGGATCGCTACTTCGGATTTCCTGAATTTGTTTCCAAACCTTTGGCCATAGCGGTTTCCCTGCCTTTGCTGATTTCCGGATTGATTTTATGGTTATGGTCGGCGGGGAAATTCTTCAAAACAAAAGGAACTCCCGTGCCGGTAAATCCTCCACCGCAACTGGTTACCGACGGTCCTTACACGTATTCCAGAAACCCGATGATGACCGGTCTTTTTATGGTTATGGCCGGGGTTGGCATCTTCTTCGGATCGCTAACGCTCACCTTCATCATGACGCCGCTTTTTGTTTTGATGAGCATTCTTGAATTCAAATATATTGAAGAGCCGGAACTGGCGAAACGTTTCGGCAATGTTTATACCGAATACAAAGAAAAAACCCCCATCATTATTCCCCGGATCCACTGAAGATATTTGCTCTGTTTTAATTAAGGAGATGCGGTTATGCAGGAAATGAAAGTTAATAAGATTGTCGGAATTATCATCCTCGGTTTAAGTGTCTGCATATTGGCAGGCTGCAGCGGCTACGGCAGTGTCATCAGGATGCCGTTGATAAAAGAAGTACCGACAGGTCATGATGAACGTATTATAAAATTGAACAATCCCGCGGCAGCACCAGGTGAAACTCTTGCAGGACTTATTTTTGTTGAAGCAGGCGCGAGTGTTTGCACCGACTACCCGCGACAAGAGAACATCAAAAGCCTTGATGAACTGACGATGATGGAAAAACGTTCCTTTAACTTCTTCAGCAATTACGCAATAGAAGCAGGGGGAAGGGTATTCGGCTACGTCTCCATTCCGGTGGATTATAAGGCAATACTCTGGCAGATCGAAAAAGACGAAGCTTGCCGCTATAAAGTGCAGATAATATGGTTGAGAGAACGTGATACCATTGGCGAAGCGATACCTAAAGCCGGAACCGGATCCCACGGCCAATGACCTCTTGTGTAATGTGCATGCGTTAAGAAAATAGCGCTGACAATCGGTGCGATCATGATTTTTTTATGCCTCTCGAATCATCCTGTTCAATATTTGGAAGAAAATGAATAATGTAATTTTCATCGGACTGGTTAGTTTTTTTGCGGATTTAAGCACCGAGATGGTTTATCCATTAATCCCGCTTTATCTGACAACGGTATTTGGCGCGACGCCCGCCCTCATCGGTGTGATTGAAGGCATTGCAGAAAGTCTGGCGAGCCTCCTGAGGGTATTCAGCGGGTACATTACGGACAAGTACCGGAAGAAAAAACCCATTGCTTTTGCCGGTTACGCCGCCGGTCTGGTGTACAAACTGGTCCTTATCATGGCCGGTTCCTGGATGGGCATCCTTGCGGCGAGGATGATAGACCGTTTTGGCAAAGGCATCCGGACCACGCCCCGCGACGTGCTCGTGAGCGAAAGCTGCGACGCGGATAAACTTGGCCATTCATTCGGAATCCACAAAGCGCTGGACATGGCCGGCTCTGCCGCCGGAATACTGATTGCTTTCTTTATCATGAAAGCATGGAATGGGGAGTATGCTTATAAAAATCTTTTCCTGCTCGCGTGCATTCCGGCAGTGGCTTCGCTTTTCATGTTTGTCTTTATCCGGGAAACAGGCGAACGCTGCGAAGTCACTGAACCGCTTCATATTGTTCAAGGGTTTAAAACCCTTGACGGGCGTCTCAAGCTTTATCTTGCGGTTGTCTTCCTGTTCACACTCGGAAACTCATCGAATGTCTTCCTGCTGCTCAAGGCCGGACACGTGGGCTTCGATCCCGCATCTGTCGTACTTCTCTACTTTTTATACAACATCGTATCGTCATTGTTTGCTGTGCCGTTCGGCAAAAGATCGGACCGCATCGGACGGAAACGCCTGCTGGTCGCCGGCTACTTTACATTCGCTATTGCCTATGCCGGATTTGCCTGGGCTCCGAATAAGACCATCGTCATTGCCGCATTCGCGCTGTATGGAATATTCACGGCGATGACGGCAGGCGTAGAACGCGCCTTTGTTTCGGAAATCGCGCCGAAAGAATTGAAGGGAACCATGCTCGGTCTTCATTCGACGATTGTGGGAGTCGCTCTTCTTCCGGCAAGCGTCATAGCCGGACTCCTCTGGAACGCCTTTGGCTCAAAGGTTCCCTTTGCGTTCGGAGCAGGTCTCTCACTGGTGTCCGCCCTGATACTTATTGTCGGATTGCCGCAAGAAGAGGCTAAAGTCAGCGCTTAATCGTCCCGTGCCGACGGGATCGCTCAACTCTTGTGGCTAAATCGTTATTCTCAGTCCGTCATAAGCGGCAAAAGATTCGGGAAAGATTTTGCGCGCCTGAGCCTGCGCCTTTTCTCTTTTGGCCATGGTTGTATATAAGGCCGCGTCAAAATGCGTCAGGGCAAGTTTTTTTGTTTTTGCTTCACAAGCAAGTTTTGCCGCCAGTCGCGGATTCATGTGCGGCCAGACATCGGAAACCTGTCCGTCCGGAAACGCGCATTCTGAGATCAGCAAGTCGGCATTTCGGGAAAGCGCTTCCGAGTTTTTGCAGTAACCGGTATCGGTGCAGTAACTGATAACCTTGCTGTCCATCTCCAATCGGTAACCAAAACACCTGGAGGCATGCACCAGCGGTAGCGCCTGGAATCGGACAGGTGTTTTGTGCCATCCTTTCCTGATGTCCTTCACGGTGCAGGGGAAGGACAGTCTGCTCAGAGGAAGGGAATATTTAGGCGCGAGAAATTCTCTAATTGTCGCTTTCGTTCCCGGTTGTCCGATGATTGTCAGCGATTGAAACTTGAATTTCGCCAGCGTGTGCAGACCCTCAATGTGATCAATATGGAAATGGCTGAGGAATAAATACACGGGCAGAGTTTTTTTTATATATCGGTTTGCTTTGTAAATACCGTTTCCCGCGTCAAGAAGAAGATACATATTTTTTGTTTCGATTAGCGTGCAAATCGTATTGCCGCAATTCGTATCAAACCAGCCGTTTGTTCCCAGAAATGTAACTTTCATTATGCCTCCTCAACTTCGTTTATCCGATTGTCTGATACTTTTCAAATTGTAATTTGCAGAGTCTGCGCTAGTTGTAATTCATCCCCTGTTTCGTGGCCTCATCTCTTTAATTTTACTCCGATTAAGTCTGCCGTGAAATATTCACTAGGACATCATCAAACAATCTGATATAATTTACCATTAATAATTCCCTTAATAATAAAAAAAGGAGATCATCATGCTTTCTGTTGGTGAAAACATTGATGCTTACTGTCTGAAATGTAAGCTGGTTTTGGCTCATGTGATAATGTTCAAAGTGGATGGTGTGGTGAATCGCGTAAAATGCAAGACCTGCGGTGCGGAACATAAATATCGCGGAACCAAACCGGGTGTTAAAAAAGCTGCCGCCGTGCGATCTCCCGGCGTCGGTCGTGTGAAAAAACCTGTGGCAGCCAAGGAGACGGTTAATAACGCACCGCTGCAATGGGACTTAAAAAGCCGTAATATGCCGCCCGAAACGACCATTCGGGATTACACCATAAAGGATACTTACAAAGTTAACCAGGTCATCAATCATCCGACATTCGGGGTTGGTTTTGTGGAGAAAGTCGCTTCGGACAAAAGTGTCTTCATTTTATTTAATGATGCCGTGCGATTGATGGGGATGAATATTTCCTAGCGCTTTGGAAAATTATCCGGCGAATCCATCAGACAATCCTTCGTGATCCTGTTATCCGGGACATTCTCAATCAGGTGGATTTGGTTTTGAGAGCCAGCACCATCTGCTTGCCTGAAAGAACCTCGAATCTGAAGACAATATCCGTCAGATATTCAATATTCCCAAACTTCCGATGCGTATAGAAATTAAAAAAAGAAATCAATAAATGAGCAAGGTTTGCGGGTCATAACATGAAAATGTTTTCAGCAACAGAGGCAAAAAATCTTGATAATGTCCTGTCCAAGGCAGTAGATCCCGAAGATAGTCTTTTCCTCGAAGAACTGCACGGTTTTCTTCTCGGCCTGGCCATAACGCCGGAAGTCATCATGCCCAGTGAATGGTATCCAATGGTTTTCGGTGAAAAAGGACCGAAGTTTGAAGGTGAACAAGACGCTCAGAAATACATGGGGCATCTTATGGAAGCATACAATCGCATGATTGATGACGCCAATGCCGGTAGTTTGCGCTTCCCGTTCGATTATCAAACAATGAAAGATCAGGAATATGAACTGATAGAAGGATGGGCCTATGGCCTTTTTCTGGCGCTTTCCTTGAGGCCGGACATTTGGGGAATGTCCGAAGAATATGAAGGCAAACCCGAGGAAGAAATACCGGAAGATATTCTTGATGTGATTCACTCCTGTTCGGTGATTACCGCCCTGGCTTTGCCTGACGAAAGAGAACAGATCTTTGAGCCAGTGCCTGAAAAACAGACAAACCCCGACGAAGAACTGGAAGATATGTTGTATGGCATGCTGCCCTTGTGCGTGGAGACGCTGATACACCACGGCGCGAAGCTGCAAAAAAAGAGGCTCGACGGTATGCGTGTGCCGGAAAAAAGCATCATCAAAAAAGCGGATAAAGTCGGCCGCAACGAACTTTGCCCCTGCGGCAGCGGCAGAAAATATAAAAAATGCTGCGGCGCCAACTGAAGAATATTTTTGCAGAATTTATCGCCACCCCGGAAAATAAAGAAAAATAAAGGGGACAGGAAAAATAAAGGGGACAGGTACAATTAAATTGAAAATAAAGGGGACAGAAAATAAAGGGGACAGGTACAATTAAATTGCACAATCTTTTGGTTTAATCGAAGGACGATTGAACCAACCGGAAGGAATTTATCGCTGCGGTTGCGCAAGACAGGACATCAGTCCTGAAAATGACAGCGCGATACAGAATGATTCGTGTTATCCGGTTTTCTTTGGCCTTGGGTTGTCATCTGTGATATGCATGAATGAGCACAATGATTTTATGAGGCCAGAGTGCTAATACGATGTATTCAGGAGCTGTTCAGCAGAGATGAAAGTGATTCCCACCGATGCCTCAACCGTCATGCTTTTACGCCCTTGTCCGGATGCCGGAAACAGAGACATAGAAGTCCTGATGGTGTGCAGAAACCGCAAAAGCAGCTTTGTGCCGGGCTATTATGTTTTTCCCGGCGGCGTTGTGGATCCTGGAGATTTTGATTCTGGATTCGACCGCTTTGTTCGGGGGATGGATTGTTCTGACGCTTCACGCGTGCTTTACGACATGCGGCATCCCGATCAGGCTCTGGGCGCATGGGTGGCCGGAATCCGCGAAACGTTTGAAGAAGTGGGCATCCTGCTGGCACAGAAAAAAGACGGTTCGTCCGTAACCATCAAAACGGAAGAAGATCGTCGTCGCTTTTGCGATTATCGCAAGGCGATCATCCGCGGTGAAAAGAGTTTCCTGAAAATGCTGGAGACGGAGGATTTTTTTCTACCGCTTAAACGGCTGCATTATTTTTCGCACTGGATTACGCCGGAGCCTTTTCCACAGCGCTATGATGTTCGTTTCTTTGTGACGGAGATGCCGCCGGATCAGGCCGTAATTCATGACGGCATCGAACTGACGAGCCACGTCTGGATTCGTCCGCTCGAAGCGCTCCGGCAGTATGAAGAGGGAAGGCTGGATATGGTTTTGCCCCAGATCATGACCCTGGAGGATATAAAACATTTCAAGACAGTTGGGGAGGTTATTGACGCAGCCCGTCAACGCCACGTTCACGCCACGCTGACGAAAATTCAAAGAATCGACGGCAAAGATGTCGAGGTGATGCCTGACGGATCAGGATTTGAAAGCCGCCCGCCTGTTTATTCCTGGCCGGATAAGGATACGGACTGATTCTCATTTTGTTTCCAAACATGAAATAACAAGCAATAATTGATTCCCGCCTGCGCATGGATGACCGCCCATAATCTTTCTTGACAAAACGGGAAATGGTTGTATATTACAACTATGTTGAAGAAGAAGAAAAAAGAAAATGCAACGGATTTATTGGAAGTGCTGGGAGGTCTTGCGCAGGTCATGCGTTCCTGCTGCCGGGACGAAGCTTTTTGCGAAGGTGTTACCTTTCATCAGTTCATGATTCTCGATGCCGTGGCCAGGGAAAAAGAATTGCATATGGCGGACTTGCATAAACTGCTTGCCGTAGAAAAAAGCACCACCACACGACTGGTCAATCCTTTGATCAGGAAAGGGCTTATCAGGCGAGAGATCGCGGCCCATGATTCCCGTGCGATTAAACTCGTCCTGACCGGTGAAGGCAGGGAAACCCATCAAAAGGTTCAGTTATGTCTGGCGGAATTTTTCCAGAGAGCGCTGGGAAATATTTCGGAAAAGAAAAGAACCGACGTTTTGAAATCGGTCAAAATATTTATCGCGGCAATAAAAAATTCTGCCAGAGGCTGTGATTGTTGTTAGCGAGGGGTTGATCCATGGAAAAAATTGAGCTTCCAATCATTCAGGAACAGGCAAGTTGCTGCGGCGGTATTGTGGCAGCAGCATCGGAAAATGCTGTGACGGGGTTGAATCAATCTTTTGTCGTCGGCGCTGTGGATACACCGGCCGGCAGATTACCGAGGGTGTCTTCGGAGCTTGTCCGGCAGGATCGCTGGGGCAGTATCAAAGCGCGCTGGGGCGTGGGACGCATGGAATATAAAGTCGATCCCGGACTTTACGCGCTGGGAGCGCCGGACGAACACTCGCCTGTTTTTGTTTCCGCCAATTACAAGATGAGCTTTGACCTTTTGCGGCAGTCGTTATCAGGGCGCTCCGGCTGGATTCTGGCGCTGGATACGAGGGGAATCAATGTCTGGTGTGCTTCGGGAAAGGGAACTTTCGGCACAGAGGAACTGATCAGACGGATTGAGTTGAGCGGGCTGAAAAAAATTGTCAGTCACAGAAAATTAATTTTACCTCAACTGGGTGCACCGGGAGTCGCCGCTCACACGGTCAAAAAGCTTTCGGGTTTTCATGTTCAGTACGGGCCAATACGCGCGGAAGATTTGCCGGCTTATCTGGATGCGGGTTTAAAGGCGACGGCAGAGATGCGGATAAAAACTTTTCCGTTAAAAGAAAGAGCCGGGCTTATTCCCATCGAACTGATCGGGGCGATGAAACCGTTGCTGATTCTAATGGCCGCATTTTTTGTGATGAGCGGTCTCGGCGGTCCTGCCGGATTCTGGAATAACGCGGCTGGTTTTGGTGTGTTTGCTGTTTTGGCTTTGCTGGGCGCTGTCCTTGGCGGCGCAGTGCTCAATCCGCTCCTGCTGCCGTATCTTCCGGGGCGTGCTTTTGCGATCAAAGGGTTTTCAATAGGCATTGTCGTTACGCTGATTCTTCTTTATCTGCGCGGCATGGATTTGTCGGCATGGCCGGGAAGGGTGGAAACCGTGGCCTGGCTGTTGATCATTCCCGCGATATCCGGGTATCTGGCAATGAATTTTACCGGATGTTCCACATACACATCTTTGTCGGGAGTGAAAAAGGAAATGCGCTGGGCTCTGCCGCTGGAAATGACCTGCCTCGCCGTGGGAATTTTTATGTGGCTGGGCGCGCTGTTGATGGCTTAGGAGTTGAGAATGAAAAATCCGGTTTATTTAAAAAATGTTGTCACACTGCAACTGGATGAAAATAAATGCACGGGTTGCGGGATGTGCCTGGATGTTTGTCCGCATGAAGTTTTAAAGATGAATGGGAAACACGTCGTCATCCGGAATCGCGATGCCTGCATGGAATGCGGCGCGTGCAGACAAAATTGCCCGGTGAACGCCGTTGCCGTGGAATCAGGTGTCGGATGTGCCGCGGCGGTGATTAATGCCATGCTGGGGAGAGAGGGCGAATGTTGCTGCGGGCCTTCCGAATCCGATGGCAAAGGCTGCTGTTCCTGATGTTGTTTTCTATGGCGCGGTCATTCGCAGGGGGTGATGATGACCTTGACGGATTCCCGTCCGTCCGTCACCAGTTGAAATCCTTTTGCGATTTCGTTCAAAGGCAGCCGGTGCGTAATCAGATCATCGACGGTGACGTGGTGCCATTCGATTAATTTCATCGCTTCCATGATATCGGGTGGACCACAGTAGTAGGAAGTAAGGATGGTGATCTCCTTCATCCAGAAATCGTTGACGGGAACGACCACTTTTTTATCCGGTGCGGGAACGGCAAAGAGCAAAATGACGCCGCCCTTGTCCACGCACTGCCAGGTCTGTTCGACCGCGGAATCGGCTGCGGCGCATAAAAATACGACGTCAGCTTTCCGGCCGGTTTTTTCTATAAGCTTTTCGGCAATATTATCCGCCGCGTTCATAACCTCATCGGCGCCCATCTGCTCGGCAATGTCCAGTTTTGTTTTATTGATGTCGGCAGCAATGATCCGACAGCCTTTTGTCCTCGCCAGTTTTATGTTCATCAGGCCGGACATGCCACAGCCGATGACCAGCACAGTTTGACCTTTTTTCACGCCGGCCAGCCGTTGCGCCCGCACGACGCAGGCGAGCGGTTCGATGAACGTGCTTTGATCATAGGTGATGTTGTCTGGAAGAAGATAGGTTCCGTTTTCTATCAGGATTTCGGGAACCAGAATGTATTCGGCAAAACCGCCGGGCAGCCTTTCCTTGACTTCCGAGCATTGCGGGTAGTGCCCGTTTTGGCAGTAATAGCATTTCATGCAGGGCACTTTGGGCGCGATGAATACGCGATCACCGGACTTGTATTTATTAACCGATTTGCCGACCTTGACAACCTGAGCGCCGACCTCGTGTCCCTGAATCAGCGGCGCCCGCGGGAGCCGGTACCATTCGACAATATCGCTGCCGCAGATGCCACAGGACGTGACCTTGACCAGCATTTCCCTGCTTTTGGGCCGGGGGGTGGGAATGTCTTCGATACGGATATCTTTGTTGTTGTACCAGTACGCGACCTTCATTTTTCCTTTTTCAAGCTCTTGTAAAGCTCGAGGGCCTTTTGGGGCGTTTCGTTGTCATGAACAACGGCGCATACCGCCTGGATCATGGCGATCGGCGCGTCAGACTGGAAAATGTTTCGCCCCATGTCCACACCGGCAGCGCCTTTTTGCACGGCGTTATAGGCCATCGTCAGGGCGTCCAGCTCCGGAATCTTCTTGCCGCCGGCCATGACAATCGGCACGGGGCAGGAAGACGTCACCGTCTCGAAATCTTTCTCGATGTAGTAAGTTTTAATGTAGTGAGCGCCCAGTTCCGCGCAGATGCGGCAGGCCAGCCGGAAGTATTTCGCGTCTCGGGTCATGTCTTTACCGACCGCGGTTACCGCGAGCGTGGGGATGCCGTAACGGTTGCCGATATCCACCATTTTGGTCATGTTGATGATGGATTGTCTTTCAAATTCGCCGCCGATGAAAACCTGCACGGCCATGGCGCAGACATTCAGACGGATGGAGTCTTCGATATCCACGGCGATTTCTTCATTGGAGAGTTCCTTGAGAATGCTGGCGCCGCCGGAAACCCGCAGTACGATGGCCTGATTGAATGACGGCGGTATCACGGAACGCAGAATGCCTCTGGTCAGCATTAGCGTGTCGGCATAAGGAGCTAATGGAAGGATATTAAGATCAACTCTTTCCAGTCCGGTGGTCGGTCCCTGAAAATAACCGTGGTCAATGGCCAGCATGACCGTGCGGCCGGATTTGGGATTAAAGATCCGCGAGAGTCTGTTTTTCATTCCCCAATCCAGGGAGTTCGAACCTTTGAGAAAAAATCCATCGGTCTGTTGAGGCATGTCACAGTGAAACATCTTGGCTTCTTTCATTCCATCCAGGTCTGCCATATTTTTTATTCTCCTTTTTATTAGCGCTTTATGAAGAAGGTTGTTTTTGTTTATGAAAGGCAATCTTACATATTTTTTCAGTCACGTCAAATTCACTTTTGTGCAAACGGGAATTTTACGGTCAATCATTTACGGAAGTCGAAATCAGGTGAAGAAAGGATTATTCCTTCGGCGGTGTTACCGTATCGGAGCTGCAGTAACCTTTTGTTTGCGCGACTCTTAATGTAATGCAATCGCCCAGTTCACACGCTTTTTGCGCGTCAAGACAGCCCGGTTTATTCTTTTTCTGCTTGAGATAAACAACCGCCCTGTTGTTGTAGAAAATGGCGTATTCCGGCTTTAAAAGTATGGCTTGATTATAATCTTCAAGCGCTTTCTTATGTTTTTCCAGTTTGACGTAAGCGCCGGCCCTGTTGTTGAAAGCATCGGCATAGCCCGGTGATAAACGGATGGCTTCACTGTCATCTTCAACGGTGCGTTGATAATCACCCAGATTGTAGTAAGCGGTGCCTCGTTTGTTATAGATATCGGCGTTGTTCGGTTGCAGTTGAATGGCCTTGTTCAGATATTCGATCGCTTTCCGGGGATCGGTGTATTGTCGCCCGTCCCAGGATTTTTGAGCCTTGTTAACCCAGTCTTCAGCCGTATTATTCTTTTCGGAGCAGGAATAAAGAAAAGCTGAAACAAGAAAAATTAAAATAAAAATTTTACGCATAACCGAACCTTGTCTGTACAAAGGGGATGTTCCTTTTTATGGTCCTCTAAAAATAAAATTCAGGGTAATTGCTCATGCTGTTTATTTCAGTCTCATTCAATAATCAAGGATATTTTTTGAAATGTTTATTTTCTTTGGTTTTTTTTGTGGAAAATTTCTAAAGGGAAGGACAAGTTTTAACCGGCAGACAAAGATTGAAATAACCGTTTAGTGGGGAATGTATGGGATTGGAAAACGAATCCTGAAATCATTCAGCGGCAATAGTTTTGCTCCGTGGCCCATTCCAGCGTTTTACAGTTTCCCATGGAGCAGGCCTTTTGGGCATCAGCACAGCCGGGTTGCTTTTGACCTTGAACAAGATAGAGATAACCGCGATTGTTGAAGGCGTCGGCATAATCCTGTTTTAATTGAATGGCCTGATTGAAGTCTTCCAGCGCCGGCTGATATTGACGCAGATTAACATAAGCAAGCCCCCTGTTAAAATAGTCTTCCGCATTATATGGTTTCAGGCTGATGGCGTTGCTGTAATCTTCTACTGCTTGTTGATCATGACCCAGCTTTTCGTGAGCAATTGCCCGCATGCGGTAGAACTGGTAAATGGCTTTTATTCGGAGCGCCTGATTTAAATGTTCAATGGCCTCCGTGGATCTGTTTTCATTTAAAAGGGCAATGGCCAGGCCGCCATGGGCCATGTAGTTATTATCTGTGACCTGCAGAGCGTGTTGAAAAAGCGTGATGCTGTTTTTCCAGTAGCCGCATTGTTTCCAGGTTATCAACGAAAGAATCAACAGTATGGCTAAAGCTGCCGGGAGCAAAACTTTTTTGCGGATGTCGTTTCTTAACAAGAAAGACTCAACTCCCCATGAAAGCATGACAGCGATGCCGACTGACGGCAAATAAGTGTAGCGGTCGGCCATTGCCTGTGAGGCGACCTGTATCAGTCCCAGGACAGGAATCAGCGTGCCCAGATACCAGAACCATCCCACAAATAAAAAAGGCATTTTTTTTATCTGGTAAATAACGGTGAGGGAAATGCCCGCCAGAATCAGAAAGGAGAGTGATAGCTTCCATAAAGGAAAGGGGAACGCGTAAGGATAATGTATGACCAGATCAATGGGCCAGAAAAATTTACCGAGATAAGCAACATAGGAAATGGTCGCGTTCAACGCTCGCACAGAAAACGGTATGTTTTCCATGGAAATAACCAATCCGCCTTTATTCTGCGCCCACAGTGTCAGTAGGCTCGAAATGATAGCCAAAACAATAAAAGGGACCTTTTCCCTGAGCAGAGAGCGGTTGGCGAAAGTTGCTGACTGCCAGCGACCCAGCGGCCAGTAATCAACCAGCAGTAAAGCAAAAGGCAGCGTGACCAGCATGGGTTTGCTCATCAAACTCAAAGCAAACAAGATCAAACAAAGCATATATCGGGAGAGTTTGGAGCTTTCAGCGTAGAAAGCATAGGCATAAAGGCAGGCCATGCCGAAAAACATACTCAGCACGTCTTTTCGTTCAGCAGCCCAGGCGACAGACTCGACCCGCAGGGGATGCAAGGCAAAAATAGCGGCAGCAAAAGCTGAAGTCCAGAGATTGTTGGTTGCTTTATTGAGAAATAGAAATAAAAAAATAACAGCGCCGATATGCAGCATCAGACTGACGATATGATGGCCGGCGGGATTTGCTCCGAACAGAGCCCAGTCCAGGGCATGTGAGAGCATCGTCAGCGGATGCCAGTTACCGGAAACAACCGCTGTAAAAGCCCATTTGATATTTTCCGGACTGAAACCGGATTGCACATGATTGTTGCCGATGATGTAACGGCCGTCATCAAAACAAATAAATTCATTGCCCGCTATCCGGCCGAAAGCGACACAACAGGCAAGTATTAAAAGTGCAATGATCAGACAAGTGTTTTTTTTCGACATCAACAGAGAATATCCCAATGATGATTCATTCTGACAATGGCTTCATTTTGGGCACGGACAAACGGAATGCAGACAAAAAAGAATACGTAAAAGATTTTATGTCTGGTCCGTATTTCTGTTGTTGTAACGTTCATGGAGATTGTTTTTCCACAATGCCGGTACCGCTTGCATCACCTGTACAGGCAGTTCTGCCATCGTATTCAAGAATCATCGTTTGCGGCTCAGTAAGCGTGTTAAGATAGGAAACGACGTCAAAGGTGCCGGTGCAGTTTAGAGGTTCTGTAATGGTCAATATGGCATTGCCGGTTTTATTGTCGCCGACAGAACCGGCGAGAATCCCCCGGGCGCCAATCGCCGCGGAACCGGTTCCGGTAATGGTATTACCATTTTGCTGGAGTTCGAGAGTCATATACCCTAGCCCGGTAAAAAAGCCATACCAGGTGCCGGTTACATTTTCCGAAGATGAAGGTTGTTTTTCCATTATTACGGTGCCGCTTTCATCACCGCCACAGGCCATGGAGTCCTCAAATTGGAAACTGACTGTTTCAGGATCGGATTGATTGTCAAATGTGCCGGTTCCGTTAAAACTGCCTTTGCAGTCCGCATTGAGGATGGTTATCGTAAAACTGGCGGTATTGCCGCCCATAGTACCATCCAGCGTACCGGCGCTGCCATCTGATGAAAAATATGTGCCTGTCAGTTTGTTGCCATTTTGCTGGATGTTAAGTTCATTGGTTAAGGGGCCGGAAGCCGTTGAGTTATAGGAACCTTTCCATGTACCGTTTGCATTGACTGAAGATGGTGGGGGTGGATTATCGTTGTTATCATTGTGACTGCTACTGCCCCCGCCTCCACCACCGCAGGAAGTCATTGCTAAAAGACCAATGGCCATCAGTATTACAAAATATTTTTTCATTGCCATCTCCCTCCGCAAATAGATTTTATGGATTGATTTTGCATAAATATGTAATGAACAGTCCTGTAAGTCAAGAAAATCTTGCGCAATGTATTTTTCACAAAAAATGCAATGCCGGGTGGGGCAAACCCTTCTTGAGGATATCCAGTCAGAGCCGCTCACCGAATCCTACACACGTTTCTGGTGTCAGGTTGGATTAACTTAAAACAAAACATTTATCCCTGAATAATTTCAGGCAGTCATCGACAACCTGTTCATCGAAAAGAATTCCCCGGTTTCTGGTGATTTCTTCCAAAGCAACTTCAATGCCCAATTTCGCACGGTAGGGGCGGTCAGAGGAAATAGCTTCCACCACATCGGCAACGGAAACTATTTTGGATTCCTGCAAAATTTCATCGCCTTTGAGATTCAAAGGATAACCTGTTCCGTTAATCCGTTCATGGTGCTGCAAAATGACGGTAGCGACAGGTCAGGGGAATTCAATATCCTTAATAATATTATATCCGGCTTGCGAGTGGGTTATTAATCGTCTCATAATAGAATTCTCATCAAGCTGCATA
>JBATES010000125.1:0-1814 GCA_049664145.1 Smithella sp. | reverse complement strand
CCGTGCCTTCTATACAAAACATTCTGATAAATACACAAGACTTTCATTCAGGTTATTGTGAAGGGTGACAGGGGTGAACTCGTTTTGACCGTCGGAACCGGCCGGGACATGACAAAACTCGTGACTCTGGAAAAAAAGCTCAAAATTTCTGAAATAATCATATCCCAGTATGAGGGCAGGAACTTAAAGATGGTCGGAGACTTCGGTCGGGTGGAGATTATCTACTCCAGTTCCGTCATGCAGCAGGTCATCCGCCTGGGATGGAAAGCGGCCGCCACCTCTTCCCCCGTTTTAATCTGGGGAGAAACAGGCGTTGGCAAAGAAATCATGGCCGCTTTAATCCATCAGCTCAGCGCCCGCAGCGACAAACCGTTCGTCGCCATCAACTGCGCCTCCATACCCGATGAACTTCTGGAAGCGGAATTATTCGGCTATGAAGAAGGTTCATTTACCGGTGCAAAAAGGAGTGGCAAGAAAGGCCTCCTGGAAGAGGCGCATGAAGGAACGTTCTTTCTGGATGAAATCGGCGAATTGCCCTTGAAAATGCAAAGTAAAATATTGCGATTCCTTCAGGAGGAAAATTTCAAGAAGATCGGCGGCAACAAGACGCAGGCGGTGGATGTTCGGATCCTTTGCGCCACCAATCTCACCATGGACCAACTCATGAGCAGCAAACATTTCCGGCAGGATCTCTTTTACCGGCTCGCGGTGATCCCGGTTTTCATCCCGCCGCTGCGTGACAGGCAGGAGGATATCCCGCCCCTGATCCTCCATTTCATTCAGATCTTCAACACAAAATATAAAACGGACATCAAACTTCCGGCGAAGCTGATGAATCGACTGTATACTTATGAATGGCCGGGCAACGTGCGGGAGCTGAAAAATGTTATTGAACGGATGGCTATCATGCATGCATCTCAGGAGTTGACCGAGGAAGATCTGGAACTGATCCTGAATATCAACCCCCGTCAAGACAGCAACGACCGGGATCTTCCGGCGCCTGAACCCGCTCTGCCCGTGCTGCCGCCTTCCCTGCCCAAGGCGATGGAACAGTTTGAAGAGAAATGGATCAGGCAGGCGTATCAAATGACGGGCAGCATTATTGGCGCCGCAAAATTACTGGGCATCAATCCGTCCACCATCCACCGCAAATTAAAAAAAGGGATTCTCCGACTTGATTAACTCATGCGTTGTCCTTGCATCATGCAACAAGGCTCTTGCACGATGACTCAGTCCGTTGGAAAAGATTGAGCGCATCGCATCGGGAGGATCACGGAAACGACAAAATTTCGGTAAGACAAAGGAGTTGTCAGGAAGATACACTCTGCTTTGCTGCCAATAAAGATTGTCTCCAATCTGGAATTAGGATAAAAGGTAGCAAGAAACCTACGATAATCATCAATGACTAAGGAAATTCAGACATGAGAAATCCCGTAGAGGGTAAAAATATTATTATTATCGGTTCCGGTATCGGCGGGCTGAGCGCCGGCATTCTCCTGTCACTTTTAGATTTCCGTGTAACGGTCGTGGAAAAAAATCCTACACCCGGCGGATTGATGCGTTCTTACCGTCGCGGCGGGTTTGATTGTCCGGTCGGCGTACATTACGTCGGCGCTTTGGGTACGGAAGAACCCCTGGGAAAAATGTTCCAGGCCTTGGGCATACCGGTCGAGCAGCTTTTTATCCCGATGGGACAGGAAGGAGTGGTCGATCGTTACATTTTTGATGATCGGCTCTTTGATTTACCCACCGGCATAGATTCACTGGAAGCAAATCTGCGAGACGCTTTTCCGCAAGATATTGCCGCGCTGGAT
>JBATES010000124.1:0-26288 GCA_049664145.1 Smithella sp. | reverse complement strand
ACTTTGGCCAGCTTGTTGAGAAAATAAAAATCTTCACCGGCTTCCCTTTTATTCATTCCCCTGACTGCCAGATAAGCTTCGGGGGAAACGGCAATGGTTGATCCTATGGAATGAAACGCCCACGGAGACCGGGCAAATTCCAATCCCAGAACCCAGTAACGCAAAAAAATTTCATAACAGGTAATCGCCGCCTGCTGCAAAGCGTCCTGAGGAAACTGATGCTCATAAGCAACTATAGCGGTTTTGATATCCGCATTAAAAAAATCATGGATTGCCGACAAATAATTTTCCTGCATCAGCGTATCGGCATCGAGGCTTATAATGACTTTCGCTGCTGCCTCACTGTCCTTCAGCAGACAGAGCGCCATGTCCATGCCGATTTTTCTGGCCGTGCCCACGCCTCCGGTGCTCATCGGTATCTCACAGCCCTGTGATGATGCATTTACGTAACCGAGCTTTATCCCGGCATCGGCTATAACGTTTAATTGATGATACAATTCCTGATTGCCGGCAAAAGTATTGATGGAATTTTTGCCGACCAGCGCATCCAGACATTCCAGGGTTTGCCGATTATTCTCCTTGACATCGAAAGGAGAATTCGCCTTGTTGTTGACAACGCAGAGAACCAGAGAATATTCAAGAGATGACGGAGAGTTTTTTGCCAAAGAAGCCAGCGTGTGAAAAAGCAGTTCTTTTTCCGCGTAAGCCGGTATGACCACAACCTGAGCAATATTTTCAGTATCGTTGGCCATCAATTCCCACTGGTTACCAACGGAGTAATTTTGCAGATAATCGTTGATTAAGGAACTTTTTTTCATTGTAGAGATTTCATCACACTTTCTTTCAGCAAAGGATAATCGTCGCCGGGTATCCAGTTGATCACAACGTCTTTTTTCTCCATGCGCCGAAACCACGTTTCCTGTCTTTTCGCGAATTGGTGGATGGCCGTATTTAACTTGCTTTTCATTTCGTCAAAGGTGACTTGATTTTGTAGATATTGAGAAATGAAACGGTATTCCAGGCCAAAACTGTCGAGCTTTGTCCAGCTCAATCCCGTCTCATGAAGACGGGAGACCTCATCAACCATGCCCTGTTCCAGCCTTTCTTCCAGTCGCCGGGTAATTCTTTCTCTGAGCGCACTTCTTTCCCATTGGATTCCAAATACCGCCGCATCAATTTCCGGCTTTTCCGATTGCAGATTATCAGCATCTTTACGCGCCAGCTCAATTTCGATTGCTCTGATTAATCTTTCCGCATCATTGAGATCGGTTCTGTTATGCATTTGCGGTTTCAATTCCCAGAGAAGTTTTTGCAGCTCATCCTTTGTTTTGCTCCGTAGCGTCTTTCTTCGTTCTTCATCGATCGGCGCTGCGGGTAAATCATAATCACAAAGAACGGATTCCAGATAAAGACCGGTTCCACCGACAAGAATCGGCAGCGTGTTTTTTGCCCGCAATGCACGGAATATTGAATAAAACCTTTTCTGGAATTCAAACAGATTAAATTCATCTTTCGGATCAGCAACATCAATCATATGATATGGAATTTCCCGGCCGTTCATTTCAAATTCACTTAAATCCTTGCCGGTGCCGATATTCATATGTTGATAGACCTGACGGGAATCGGCGGAAACAATTTCTCCCTTTAAATCACAGGCAAGTCGTGCCGCCAGACGGGTTTTACCAGAAGCTGTCGGGCCGAGAATAACGATTAGATTTTTCGCCATTGTTTCATTCATCACAGGTGCAAAACACCTGAGGCTGTCTCATGAAAAAAAATGCCCCGTAAAACGAGGCATTTTTGAGTTTAAATAATCCGGATTATTTACGACTATTATAGTGGTGTAACATTGGTTGCGCTGGGACCTTTGTTACCCTGTTCGATATCGAAACGAATTTTCTGACCTTCGTAAAGAGTCTTGAATCCTGTTCCGGCGATAGCACTATAATGAACAAAAACATCTCCGCCCTCATCGTTTTCAATAAAACCAAACCCCTTCTTCTCGTTGAACCATTTTACTTTTCCTTCTGCCAAAGCTCAAACCCTCCTTTAAAATATTCGTTTCCTGCTCTTTGGAATTTTGCGGGAAACATAAAAAAACCGCATCAATTCTTTGAATACCAAGAACTTTCTGCGGTTATTTTATTTCTTGTAAAGCCTGACACTAAAAATTTTCCTAACAACAAAACGCCTCAATCTTAACCAAAAAAACTATAATCAATGTAATTTTGGGAAGTTATATAAAATCCTATCACCAAGAATTTTCAAAATCAAGTTTTTTTTAAAAAAATTATTATGCTTTATTTAACTTATATTGCTTCAGAATTTCTGCCAATTCCCGTTCTTTTCCCATATAAAAATGATCAGCGCCGCGAATGATTTCCAAAGGAGCATTTATTTTCCCGGCTTCACGCTTCAAAATATTCAGAGAGCAGAACTGATCGGAATCACCGCAGATTATTAAATCAATTTTATCCTTTAAACCACTCCATTGGAAATCAAAGTAATCCACCGGCGGCGCCACAAAGATAATAAATGAAAAAGGATTGATTGCTCCTTCAAGTATTTTTGAACCCACCCATGAACCGAAGGAATAGCCGGCAAAGACCAACTCCAAAAATCCCTGCTCCTTCAAATATTCACAGACGGCGATGATATCCTGTTGCTCGCCATTGCCTTCATCATAATAACCCGTGCTGGCGCCGACTCCCCGGAAGTTGAATCTCAGCGTCGAATAATTTTCCGAAGCAAACGCTTCCTGTAGAGTTTCAACGACATTATTGTACATCGAACCGCCCATCAGCGAATGGGGATGACAAATCACGACTGCTTTGTCTGCGTTTGCTTTATGCAAAAGACTTTCGATCACCAGCGGGCCGTTGTTAATGAATATTTTTGCTTCCGTCATAACACATCCTATATCGATCCCGCCCGGTGGCAGGCGCAATAACTTTGCTCGTCATACTTTTTCAAAGGCGGTTCCTCTTTTTCACAAATTTCAGCCCTGTAAAGACAGCGATTCTGAAAAGAACAGCCCTGATCGTTTTCAACCCGCGCCTCGCCTTTTATTTTAACTTTCCGTTCCTTCTGTCGCGGATCACAGGAAGGCACGGCATCCAGCAACATCCGTGTATAGGGATGCAGCGGCCGGCTATAAATATTTTCATTGAAGGCCAGCTCAACGATTCTGCCCAGATACATCACCGCGATACGATCGGAAATGAACCGGATGACGTTGAGGTCATGGGAAATGAACATAAACGTGAGATTGAAATCATTTTTTAAATCCAGCAGCAGATTCAGAATCTGCGCCTGAATGGAAACATCCAGTGAAGAAACCGGTTCGTCGGCAATAATCAACTCCGGATGCAACACCAGCGCGCGAGCAATGCCGATACGCTGACGCTGGCCGCCGCTGAATTCATGAGGATAGCGATTTGCCTGTTCCTTTTGCAAACCGACCTTGCTCATCATCTCCAGCGCCTTTTCCTCACGCTCCTTTGCGCTCCCCAGACGATGAATGGTCAGCGGTTCTTTAATCATGCTCAAGGCTGATTTGCGCGGATTGAGCGAAGAATAGGTATCCTGAAAAATAATCTGAACACCGCGGCGGTAAGACTTCAGCGCCTCCCGGGAATACGAATAAATATTTTCACCTTTAAAGTTAATCGAACCGCCGGTAGGTTTTTCCAGCCTCGTCATCAGACGCGCCAGCGTTGATTTTCCGCAACCGGATTCGCCAACCACGCCCAGCGTCTCGCCTTTGAAAATCTGCAGGTCAACCTGCTTGACGGCATTAATGATTCTTTTCGGTGCGTTGAAAAACCCGCCGCTTAAAGCATACTGTTTACTTAACTGACTGATTTCAACAAGCGCGCCGGACATCATTTACTCTCTCAATTTTTTCCCGCCGTATTTCCAGCAGGAAACAAAATGACCTGTTTCGATTTCGGCCAGTGCAGGTTCTTTCGATTGGCAATCGGCAAAAGCGTACGGGCAGCGGTCGTGAAATCGGCAGCCCGCTGCTAAGTCATATAAACCGGGAACCGTCCCCGGGATCGTTTTCAAATGCTCCCCTTTTTTGCCGGACGCCGCACAGACAGCCGGTATGGATTCCAGCAGGCCCTGAGTATAGGGATGCAGCGGTCTGGCAAACAGCGCTTCCACCGGCGCACTTTCCACAATTTTGCCCGCGTACATGACCGCGACGTTCCGGGCATTCTGGGCAATGACGCCCAGATCATGCGTGATAAAAATCACCGCCATATCGTTTTTCTGTTTCAGCGCAGAAATCAAATCCAGAATCTGCGACTGAATGGTAACATCCAGCGCCGTGGTGGGTTCATCAGCCAGAAGAAGTTTGGGGTGACACGACATCGCCATCGCAATCATCACACGTTGCCGCATGCCGCCGCTGAGATTATGCGGATAATCGCGCACACGTTTTTGCGGATCGGGAATGCCGACCTCGCGCAAAAGATCAACGCTCCGTTCCAGCGCTTTTTTTGCCGGAAGATTTTGGTGCAAACGGATGGCCTCGGCAATTTGCTCACCGATCCGCAAAACAGGATTGAGCGACGTCATCGGCTCCTGAAAAATCATCGAGATTTCACTGCCGCGACGGGCGCGCATGTCTTCTTCGGATAATGTCAGCAAATCCTGACCGGAAAAGATGATTTCGCCATTTGTGATTTTGCCGTTGCCGGGCACCAACCGCATAATGGAAAGAGCCAGCATGGTTTTGCCGCAACCGGATTCGCCTACGACGCCCAGCGTTTCGCCGGAATGAATCTGCAACGAAACGCCGTCCACGGCCTTGATTCTGCCCCGGACCGTATCAAAAACCGTCACCAGATCTTTTATTTCCAGAAGAGGCGTCTGCATGAATTATTTTTGGGCGCGATGGCGCAGGAACTCCACCAGCAAGCGGACTCCGACTCCCGCCGCGCCTTTGGGAATGTAAGGTTTGTCTTTGGTCGTCCAGGCCGGACCGGCGATATCCAGATGAACCCACGGATGATCTCCGACAAATTTGCTCAGGAAAGCGGCCGAGGAAATCGTGCCGGCAGGGCGTCCGCCGCTGTTTTTATAGTCGGCGATATCGCTCTTAATCAGCTCGTGATATTGTTCCCACAACGGCAGTTCCCAGACCAGTTCGCCGGAATTCTGAGCGGCGCTGTTGAGTTCCTTTTTCAAATTATCGTCAGTCCCCAGCATGCCGATGACATCGTCACCCAGCGCGATGATGCAGGCGCCGGTCAGCGTTGCCAGATCGATCACGGCTTCCGGCTTGAACTCCGACGCGTAAGCCAGAGCGTCGGCCAGAATCAAACGGCCTTCGGCATCGGTATTGAGAACCTCAATGGTTTTCCCCGAATATGATTTTATAATATCACCCGGCTTATAGGCGGAGCCGCCGGGCATGTTTTCCGTGGCGGGAATGATTCCCGTAACGTTCAAAGGAATCTGTAAATCAGCAGCCGCCATAATCGCGCCGATAACCGCCGCACCGCCGGACATATCTGTTTTCATCTCGTCCATTTTGTCCGCCGGTTTGATGGAAATTCCACCGCTGTCAAAAGTCAGCCCCTTCCCGACCAGAACAATGGGAGCATCCTTCTTTTTGCCGCCTGTGTATTCCAGAACAATCATTTTCGGCTCTTCGTAACTGCCCGAAGCCACGGCCAGCAGCGCGTTCATGCCCATCTTTTTCATCCTGCTTTTATCCAGAACCCGGCAGGAAACACTTTTTCTGTTCGCAACCTCACCGGCTTTCTGCGCCAGCATGGAAGGTGTCATTTCGTTGGACGGGGCGGAAATCAGATTACGCGCGAAACAAACCGCGTCGGCAATTATGCGCGCTTTTTTCACATTCGATTCCACCAGAGCAAAATCTTTTGCTTCGGCAATAACATTCAGCTCGTTCATCTCCTTTAAATCTTCACGACCAACGGTTTTGTAGGGTGTATATTGATAAAGCCCCAGCAATGCCCCTTCCACCGCCGCCTGCACAACCTGTTCCTGCTGCTCGGCCAGCAAACTTAAAGCAATGGAAGTTGCCGCCTCCCTGACGCCCATATTCCGCAGATGCCGCATAACCGAAGCATAAGCCCCCCGCAACTTCTCCAGATTGAATTCATTTTGTTTTCCCAGACCGACCAGCGCAATCCTTTTAGCCGGCAAGGAGCCCCTGGTGTAGATGACAGATATTTGAGAAGGCTTGCATGTAAAATCGCCGCTGCTGATTAAATCGCTGATTAAGCCGCCGCTGATTTTATCAATTTCCAGCGCGATGCCGGTCAGTTTTTTGCTGTCTTCAAACACAGGCAGAATAATCGCCTGGCTTTTTGTCTTCGCAAGCACACCTTTTTTGACAATAACCTTCACTACAAGTTCCTCCTGACAAGAAATCAATTTTATTTGCTGATTGGCAACGGACGATAACATATAACCGTAAAAAGTCAAATGATAAGCGGTATCAAAGATTTTAAACAAAAAAGGCCGGCATCTATATTTTTTTTAGATACCGGCCTTGCTGATTTATAATAAGGAACTACTGCTGAACGGGCGGTAGAAATCCTTGACTTGTTTTCGTATCCATTTGTACGGCAAAATCATCATAGAAGGATGTTCCAGCATCATCAGTCTCAGGAGCATGGTAGCTGGCAGTCATCAATGCAATAATATCAGCGCCGCCATCCATGAAATCGGTATATGTTGACCCGTCAGGGCTAACCATCGCGCCTGTTTTGATTACGGCCTGATAAAAATCACTGGAGGCTACCGCCGGAACGTAAGAAGCAACGTTTCCCTGGCAGTCGGCCGTCGTGTCCAGAGTTCCACTAATAACACTTGGAATGACGGAAATGTTGCTGATGGTAAATTGATCATTTATACCACCGGATGGGGAGGAAAAAACAATATTATTTACATTCGCCGTAGCCGTGTATTCAGCAGTATGTGTACCGTTAGAAGTAACGGTATAGTTAAATCCACCTATAGAATAGGAGAGAGATTCTCCCGCATCGAAGTCGTCGGATACAGTAAAGGATACTGTAAAGGTTGTTCCGGCGGTTAAGGGGCCTTCCAGAGGGAGAGTTTCGGTTCCCGGTGTTACCCACGGCCATACGGAAAAGGATTGAATGGTGGCACCCCACCCTCTTTGAGCGCTAACGAAAATATTCGTCGTTGAGCCGCTACCGCTTGTAAATTGATTTGGGTATGTTTTTGTACCCGATGACGGACAAATATCATTATTAGTATCACTACCGATGTCATAATAAGCGCAATAAATGCCACCCGTACGATGTACGGTAACTGAAACATCGTATACAGTATTGGAAGTGGTGCTTATATTTATGCTAGCGCTCTTGTCCCTTGTGCTACCAGTCTCGTTATAGTGATGAAGACCGCCATCGCTATAGTCCCAATTACCTACAGTAGTCCATCCACTCGTCAGAGACGGACCTACTGATGGCCCAAGGCTTTTGACTCTTCTTAACGTGCGGGATGAGCCAGAACCTGCGACCTTCCATCCAACAACATCCGTTGGCCAATTAGATTCATCAACCTGATTGGAACCGGGGGTAATGTAGTGCCACTGGACCAGCGAAAAATAATCATTGCCGGCCGGCGTATCCGTTGGAAGCCCGGCTGTCGCGTTTGTCTGGTCGTGCGGTGGCCAGTTGGCCTGAGTCTCTGTCGTGTAAAGGACATTGCCGATGCGCGTATTGTTCGCCTGTGTCGTGTCTCCTGCCACAGGGGTTTTATTGTCGCTGTAATAAACCATAATGTGATTGGTCTTTTCTGACGAAGATGTAATCGAGCTCGTGGCTGTCGCGTAGGAACTGCCATTCATATAGATATCATCACCACTGGCAATATCTTTTGCCGACAAATTCGTCAACATAAGTGTACCCGCACCTGAAGTCGTATCATTTGAGCCCCAGGCTGTGGACATAACGGGCGTACCCATTACCCGGCCGATTGCTTTGACATTTCCTGATCCATCCCTTATCTGTACCGTATCGCCGTATTTCAAGTGACTTCCGCTTGCATCCACTCTGCCGGATGAAAACGTTAGTTCATAACCTTCGATCACACGGACCATCAGCGTGACCCAGGGTTTCAGGCGCAGATCGCTTCCTGTACAGGTCGCGGCGCCAGACCAGCAATAGGTCAGGCCGTCTTGCGGCTGGATTATGCGGTAGGCAAGCACCTTGAAGTTCTTTTCGCCCGAAGCCGCCGGACCGTTGCGCTGCCAAAGCACGATGGCGGGCTCAGAATAGCGCTCGTATTGCGCGGCCCCCACCACGATACCCGCCCACCTGTTGCACCATATCTGCTCCTCCCCGGAATAGGAAGTCAACGGTCTTAAATCGCCATCAATACCGTCATTTATCGGACTTGCCCCGCTTGACTCCAGACAGTACCCGGGTATTGTAGACCCCCAATTAGACTCCCAAAGAGACAAGTTACATGTACCAAAAAAAGTATTAGCACAGGCTGTTTGTCTCTGGCGGATGATAGACACGCCATAACCAAAAATATCATCCTCCGTCGCATTGCTTCGCAGTCGAAAGCCAATACCGTTACTGAAGTAGGGCTTCGTACTGTTGTCTATCTTGACCTGAATATCATAGCTTAAAGCTCCACCCGCATCGCTGAATCCCTGGGCAAGATTAGTTTCGGTATTGGTCCAGTCCCAAGCTGTAATAGCCCAAACACCTGGATAACGGTCAACTACGTAAAATGCCTGCAGGAATGACTTGATTACCGTGCCTATCCAGTTGCCAATTATGCTGCCTGTATTTATATCCTGAGGGTTGACAACATCAGTGACTTGCAGTTTCCCGCCTGACACTGAATGCGTGCCAATCGATTGATTGGCTGCCGTTATAAAGTTTTCCCCGTTTTTAGCAAGAAATTGCGCCTTTACCCATGAGCCGCTCGAATCGCCCACAGGCGTATTATAGATGACTTCGCGGGAAAAGCCGCCAAGTGACTGACCGGTAGAGGAAAGGACCAGAAATTTATTGAGAGCTATATTTGTGTTGTTGGCAACTGAAAAATCGTACCATGTTTTTCTGGGATCGGCCAACGTGATGTTTTGTAGTTCATTGCCAACCTTCTTTTGGTATCGGAAAACCAATCCCGAGTTGATACCAGAAGGGGATGGAGAGATGGTGAAGGTGCCGTTGTACTCAGGAAAAGCATCTCCTCCCGTGTTGTTCTTTAAAGTCAACTTACTTGTAGAATTTACCTTGCCGTTGGTCACCGTACTCGCGTTGGACCGGGCACTCGGCATAACATACGACCCGACAGCTGCTGATGAACCGGATATTTTACTTGCACCATTAAAGTTTATGGTAGAATTTGAGGTAACGGTTACATCATGGTAAGAATAAACCCCGCAGGTTGAATTCTCACCACCGGTGCAGACACGCATATAGCCGCTTGCTTTTAATGACCCAAAATTAGACGGGACGTATCCCGCCGGAACCTGCGCAGATATATCGGAACCAATGGCAGTTATCTTGAACCAGTAAGGATAGAATCTGTTTGTAAACTTACCTGCATCATCTAAACTGTAGGCTTTCCCTTGCATATCGGCCAGAGCAGCGTCCTTGGCTGTCTCCGTGTCGGCTTCGCGGTACTGCAATGCCGCGTAAGCAAATCCTGATTCGGCAAGAAAGTAGGCCTTGCGACCCTGATCCGTATAAAACTGATTCATGTAAGAGGAGGAAAACATGGGGAGCATTGCCGCTGCGAGTACCGCCATAATGACCATCGTAAAGATTAAACCAATCAGGATGCTGCCCCGCGAACGCAAAATACCTGAACTGATGGTAAGTTTTCTGCGAAACACGGCAAAGACGGCGGTGGTTACAAAAAGCGAAACAATGAACACAAAAGGAATGACCAGGGGCGCGTACATCAGACAAAAGATCAGTGCAGCGGCAGGCGCAAGAAGGCATCTTACCGCGAACATCGCGATTGGCCGATTGCGAATCATGTCCGCCGCCGCCGGTCCATGCGCATAGTACTCTTTAATAAACCATTTTCCTCCCGGCCAATTTACAAGATGCCTGTCACGAAAATCCCTAAGAACCTGAACCATGGGATGCCACGGATTTCCATAAGCCGCAGTAGCCACAAAACAGCCCCATCCCGTCGGAGGCGGGAGGGTATATGGCGTGTAAGCCGGAGGCGCTACACCGCCAAGATTACCATTGTTGCGAGGAGCAATATTGGATGGCAATAAGCCACCGCCAATGCCGCCCAAAGTGCCACCGCCGGGGAGGTTGATGGACATATCGACCTTGACACCGGCAAGAAGTGTTTGATCATCTGCAGATGTCCACTGTGTGTTGCCTTCTTTATAGTAAGAAATATTGAAACTATTGACATTGTCTATCAGGATATCTCCGTTGGCCAGGTTAGTACCACCCGAGGTGATTTTTATGGCCCCGTTATTCAACCCGATCGTCCGGACGCAGTTTGTACTACTGAAGCAATTGTTTACACCGGTCATGGAAATGGTTGTGCCTGTTGCGGTGGAGGTGCTGATCATTTCCCTGATTTCTCTGTTAATCCGGGTTAGCGCCATTTGGAACTTTTGGGTTGTTTCCGAATTTTGTTTGACGGTTATATATCCCTTGACTGCCTGAACGATGCCCATGCCGCCGAGAGCAGCCATAACACCAACTATGACAAGCGTTGTAATGACCTCGATAAGAGTAAATCCTTTTTGAGATTTGATTCTTTTTATTTCAGTGCCGTGGGAATGATTTTGTTTTTCTCTTACCGCAAACGACTTGCTTCTTAAAATATTTTTTATAGCCATTGTTTTACTCCGTAAAAAGTTGGGTAGCTGATAAATCTTGATATTTAATGGTAATCTTGAGAATCTTACTGCCTGCATCGTCTATTTCTGCCGGCGGGTTACCGGAGAATGAAATTCTTTTCTTAGTTACAACGGTATAGGGGTGTGAAGCGTCGTTAGCATAATAATTCACAGTATTCACATGATTTTCAAAAGCAGCGAAACCCGTCTGCGGCGTTTGTCCATGCAGTCTGGCGTAGACCATCTGATATTTGTAATCAGCATACATCTTTTCCATAATTGAACTAAGATAATTGCCGTTTTGTGCCACGATAATGGGGTTGGAGCTTTTCGTCATTGCCGTACCGAGGAAGGACACCAGCATTACGCCAAGAATGCCCGCCACAATAAGCGATGCAATGACCTCTATCAGCGTGAAACCTTTGCTGTTCTTAATTTTATCAATATTCATGAAACGCATTTAATTCCTCCAATCAAGATTTATGGGATGAATCCCGTATTCTTGGTTATGGTAATAATGCTGCCGCTAGTGGTAATACCCATATTTGCATTCAACTGATTACCCGACGAGTCAACTGGACTACCGAATTTGTTAAAGGTTACTCTGCCTCCTGATGGTGGGGTAATCGTTAATACAGATTTTTTACCTTCCGCCCCCAGGTTAATTATAGCATTTTGCTCACCCAGCATAAGAACTGGTGCGTTTGGCGCACTACCATCAAACAGATAGTAAGTTGTTGGTGAGCTAAAGTTGATGCCACATGAACTGCTTGAACTCATTGCCCGTGATTGCGCCAATCTAAGATGCGCCTTAACAACTTCGACTTGAGATGCGAGATCATAGACGGCGGGACTGGTCATCCGTATAATGGCAACGGCAGCAATAATTCCTATTATCAACAAAATGGAAATGATTTCTATCAAAGTGAAACCGCCTTGACTGCTCATCTTTCCAATTGTTTGTTTCATCCGCGCACCTCCGAAAAAATAGTTTCCGGATGATAGTGTTCAATAGCCAATCCCAATAAGATAGCCAAAACCAATCCGGTTATGGAAAAAACAGCTATGAAAAACAGACCTGTTGCCGGCTGAATGTAGAAAGTGCTTATCCAGCAGTTCAGAATAATTAAAGAAGCGTAAAGAACGGTTCCGATACGAACGAATGGTATGGCGGAATCACCTTTTTTGTAAAGGGCAATACCGAGAATTGTGAGTTCCACTGCCAGAAGGAGACCAAAGAGTGGCTGGAATGAAAGCCAAATGTTATTTTGCATAATTATCGGCAAAGGAAGTCCGATGTTCATTATTAAACCAAGAATTAAATAAAAGAATCCTGTCAGCAGGAAGTAAAAGGCACATTCTGTTTTTGTCACATGTTTTTCAAATCCCATGACATGACTAAGGGGTAAAATTTTACTGAAGGTAAAGGCGCGAGACATTTCTGCGCTTTCTGAAAGTCTCGCCATTACACCGGATGTAAAATAATCCGGCGCTTGCTTTGGAGGAGTTTTTGCTATGATTTCAATTAAATCGCCAAATTCCTTCCAGTTTTTATTTTCCTTTCTGAACATTATTGTAAATCTCCTTTATATAACTATATACAATCGTAACTGACAAAAGTCACATTTCTTCAATATATTTTTGTAATTTCTCCAGTCCCCGATAGATGCGCATTTTGATGGCGCTCAGTTAATCATTCATAATGGCGGACACTTCTTCAAAATTCAACTTGACACAGTTTTTTGAAATGTTTATACTATGTATAAACAAGGAGGAAAAGCAAATGGAAGTAACTATTCAGAAATGGGGAAACAGTTTGGCTATTCGAATTCCGGGAAGTTATGCAAAGGACATCCGTATTCAGCAGGGATCATCAGTGGAATTGATAAAGGAAAAAGATAAACTTGTTATCGTACCGAAGAAATCCGGGTTGAAACTGAAAAATCTACTGACCAAAATCACAAACGATAATATTCACAAAGAGGAATTTACGGAGGGACCTGTTGGAAAAGAAATCTGGTAAATATATTCCGGCACGGGGGGATGTGATATGGCTGTCCTTCAATCCGCAAAGTGGTCATGAACAATCCGGCCATCGTCCGGCCATCGTGATAACACCTCGGGAGTATAATGAAAAAGCCGGCCTGGCTCTTTGTTGTCCGATAACGTCAAAAATTAAGGATTATCCTTTCGAAGTGCGCATTAATATTAAGGGAAAAATTGACGGGGTCATTCTTTCCGACCAGGTGAAAAGCCTCGATTGGCAAGAAAGGCAGGCCAGGTATATCGCAGCGGCGCCAAGAGATGTATTGTATGAAACCATTGAAAAGATGAACTTGCTGATCAATTTGTGATGATTATTCATGCAACGAACTTTTCAACCGTTTGCCGCAAACAGTGCATTTCCTCCCAGGCAGCAGGTCGGATTTTCTGCACGTTTTAATTTCTTGACAGCTTTTATTCAATTTCATTCTAAAAGTTGTCAACAAGCTGTCTCATTTCTTAACCCTTATTGGAGGAAGAAACGGGAATTACCCTTTTTGTCATTCCGTGCAAGCGAAGCGCGACACGGAATCCAGTATTATTAATAAGCTCTGGATGCCGGCCTGCGAGACTGTGTCGTAATAGCAAAGACTGTCATTCCGAACGTATGTGAGGAATCTTAATACACTGAATTTATTGAGATCAAGATTTCTCGCTTCACTTCGAAATGACACAAAAACGAATTACGACACAGTCTTCTGCGCCGGTATGACAAAATTGATGAATGGACTTGGTTATGTAAAGCTCTCTGAACGTTGAACGTAGAACTTCACCCTTAATCGCTCCCGTCCATCAATTGTTTGAGTTGTTTCAGGCCGCGGTAAATGCGCATTTTGATGGCGCTTGGCGAATCTCCTGTGATGGCGGATACTTCTTCAAAGGTCAGATTCTGATAGAATTTCAGAACGAGGGCTTCCCGCAAATCGACAGGCAGTTTCTGCAGGGATTTTTCCAGTTGAATCATTTTTTCTTCGGCCAGCAGTTTGCCTTCCGCGGCTGGATTTTCCTGCGTCCGGGAGGCGGATGAGATATTGATTTCCGTTAAGGGGTCAATCGGGTTGCTGTTTTTTTTCAGGTGATTGCGAATCAGATTGATGCCGATGGTGTAAAGCCAGGTGAAGAATTTTTTATTCTGGTCATACCGGTCCAGGTTTTGATAGGCGCGGATGAAGGTTTCCTGGGACAGATCTTCCGCGTCCTGCAAATTACCGGTCATTCGCCAGGCTAAATTGTAAACGGGATTTTTATATTCTTCGATGAGCAGGGCGTAGGTCTGCTTATCCCCTTTTAAAATCCTGACAACAATTTCAGCTTCGGTTTTTTGATCCATTGACACCCTGGTTTTTTGTTGTGGTTCATAATATTACCGGGACAACTTAATATCAAGTAAATTCAACATAATATTAATCCTGAAAGTCCATTGACGTCTAAATATTTTTGGACAAATGAAATAAAAAATAGTACGTCTTAACCTAAGAGAGGGCTTGTCGAATGAACAATCAACCGGATGTCAGCATTATCATCCCGGCATACAACGAAGGAAATATCATCACCAGTGTCATCGATGGTGTTCATCTGATGATGGACAGGCTGGATCGCACTTATGAAATTCTGGTCATCAATGACGGCTCAACAGATGATACGCTGGAAAAAGCGCAAAACGCCGGAGCGGTTGTTATTTCTCATCCTTATAATATCGGGAACGGCGCGGCGGTGAAAACCGGTATCCGTCAGGCGAAAGGCCGGTTTCTGGTGATGATGGACGCAGACGGTCAGCATAATCCGGAATATATTCCTCAACTGCTGGAAAAAGTCGGTCCGTATGACATGGCTGTCGGAGCGCGTACCGTAGATTCTGACTCGTATCTTCATCGCAACATCGCCAACGGTTTATACAATCTCTTCGCGTCTTATATTTGTAACAGAAAGATACAGGATCTCACATCCGGTTTCCGCGCGATTAAAGCGGATATTGCCCGCCAATTTGTCGCGCTGCTGCCCAATACATTTTCCTATCCGACAACGATGACGATGGCCATCCTGCGTTCCGGATTCAGTCTCGCCTATGTCCCGATTAAAGCCAATCGTTGCGCGGGAAAAAGCAAAATAAAACTGTTGCGTGACGGCTCACGCTTCTTTTTAATCATCCTTAAGATAGCCACGCTTTTTTCACCGATGCGTGTTTTCCTGCCTGTGAGCTTTGCCATGTTTCTCACGGGAATCGGCTATGGACTTTTTAGAATTTTTTTCGCGGGGGGCCGTTATGGTCCCACCTCTGCCATGCTGATGACCATATCCGTATTAATATTTTTGATAGGACTTGTGTCGGAACAAATTACTCAGCTTCACTATGACAGAAGTGAGAAACGGGATTGATTTGAATAATTCCCTTTTGGGGTCATTCCGGCATGGTTCTGGCCGGAATCCAGGCGTCGTCCCGGAGAAAGCCGGGAACCAGGTAATACTCAATAATACTGGATACCGGTCTGCACCGGTAAGACAAAATTGATGAATTGACTTGGTTGTAAAAAGGTCTCCTATTCTCTTTTAATCGTGTCAGGCAAATAATTCTTGACAATTATCCTGCTTATGTTATGAGTAGATTAACTACTCATAAAGGATAAGCCATGACTGACCTTTTTGCAGGCCTGATATCATCAAAAACACGAATCAGTCTGCTGACCCGCTTTTTCTTTAATCCCGGCACAAAGGCTTATCTGCGCGAACTTTCCAAAGACCTCAAAGTATCTTCCAATGCTGTCCGTGAAGAACTTAACCAGTTGACCAAAACAAAACTGCTCACCTCGGAAAAAGAAGGGCGCAATGTTTTTTACTCAGCCAATAACGATCATCCCCTCTTCCCGGAATTGAAATCCATGGTCAGCAAGGTCATGGGGCTGGATCAGGTTGTGGAAAGCATCCTCACCCGGCTGGGAGATCTGGAAAAAGCCTATATCATTGATGATTATGCCGAGGGCAAGGATACCGGCATTATCGATCTGGTGCTTGTGGGAAACATTGACCAGTATCACTTGAATGATCTCAGCAGAAAAACGGAGCGCTATATCAAACGCAAGATCCGTCCGCTGGTTTTAACCAGAGAGGAATTTAAAGATTTTATGCCCAAGCTGGAAAACCGTCCAAACTTTCTGGTGTGGCAACGGCAGGGGAAGAAATAGAATTCTCCTTCTGCTGTAATATATCATTTTTGATTGATTTACCTCTTGGGATACATTGACGCAATGTAACTCACGGGGCGGAGCTGAATTAGGCATAACACCAAATCTTTAACCTATGAATAATTTTAAATTTCTCAAATAACACGTTCCGGGAAGAATATTGAGGAAAAGAATGATATATATTAAACGAAAGAGAAAAGATTTCTTAGTTTTCGGCGCCCCCGCAATCGAAGAACAGGAAATCAACGAAGTGATGGACTCCCTGCACACTGGGTGGCTGGGTACCGGACCCAAAGTTGCACAATTAGAAAAAGACTTTGCCGCATATAAAGACGCGGAACATGCTGTTGCATTGAATTCATGCACTGCTGCATTACATCTCAGCATCATAGCTGCAGGTATCAATGCCGGAGATGAAGTCATTACGACCCCCTTGACTTTCTGTGCTACTGTGAATGCCATTATTCATGCAGGCGCAATGCCTGTACTGGCCGATGTTGATTCTGTAACTATGAATATCGATCCAAAACAGATCGAAAACAAGATTACGCCAAGAACAAAGGCAATTCTTCCAGTTCATTTTGCTGGGCGCCCCTGTGAGATGGATACTCTCTGCGATATCGCACAGAGGTACAACCTAAAAATTATTGAAGATTGCGCCCACGCCATCGAAACAGAATATCATGGCATAAAAACCGGAACGTTTTGCGATTTTGGTTGCTTCAGCTTTTATGTAACGAAGAATGTGACGACTGGTGAAGGTGGCATGGTGTTGACAAAGTCTGAGGAGAATGCCGCGCGCATAAAAACCCTCGGTCTGCACGGCATGAGTAATGACGCATGGAAACGGTTCAGTGACGAAGGCTATAAACATTACCAGGTGGTGGAGTGCGGTTTCAAATACAACATGATGGATATACAGGCCGCCATCGGCCTCCATCAATTGGCCCGGGTTGAGCAAAATTGGCAAAAAAGGCAAATAATATGGAATCGCTATAACGCCTCTTTCAAAGATTTACCTATCACAACACCGGTAGAAAGTACCCCAGACACGCGCCATGCCTATCACCTCTATACAATTCTCGTCGATGCAAAACAAACGGGAGTTAGCCGTGATTCAGTTCTTGATCGCATGACTAAGCACAATATCGGAGTTGGAGTTCACTATATGAGCATTCCAGAGCATCCGTATTATCAGCATACATTTGGTTGGAAGCCGGAAGATTATCCACATGCCATGAAAGTCGGCAGACAAACCGTTAGTCTGCCTATTTCCGCAAAGCTCACGGATGAAGATGTGAATGACGTCATTATGTCGGTAAAGAGTATTTTGTCGACCAGATCGTGATAATCAGAGATATTACATCGGCGGTAAAAGCATTCTTGGATAAATCGCATGACAAGCCATGATGAACGAAAAGACATCATAATAAAAGTCTTTGCCGGAGCTGGCCTACGTCTAACAGGATTCATTCTTACACGCTTACTTGGAATCATTCGAATAATCGTTTTTGCACGTCTTTTTTTACCCGATGAGTTGGGTACCGCAATACTGGCCACAAGTTGCATCTCCATCGCAAGCCTTTTTACAAATTTCGGATTTTATCAAAGTGTTATACGCCATAAAGCTGGTCTAGCCGATTTTATCAATACTGCATTCACTTTATCCGTAATGATAGGATTCGTTGTCTTCCTGTTGACCTCAATTGGCGCGCCAATTTTTTCATTGGTCTTCTCGAAAGATTTGGATAAGTATATCATCTTTCTGGCTTTCTTAGTTTTTGCTACACCTCTGAAATTTCCTAACGCTCTTTGGGAGAGAAATTTTAAATTCACGCAACCTATCGTAGCTTCTCTTATTGGAGAATGTGCTATCCTGATTATTTCGATATTCACCGAGTACTTTTTTCATTTAGAAATATGGAGTCTATTAATTGGCAATTTAGGAGGTTTTTTCATCTCTGTAATTTATATATGGTTCAAAACAGACTATCGTCCAAAACTAACCATCAAGCATGAGCATACAAAACCTCTGTTCTCATTTGGAACCCCATTTATGCTGCAAAGCATTAATGGGGAGGTTATGGCAAGAGGAGACAATCTTATGGTTGGCGCGTTTTGGAGTAGCACTCAATTGGCTTACTACAATTTTGCTTGGCAAGTGCCTATGTTAATCTCATCGTTAACAGCGTCAATGGATTCGATCCTTCTCCCTGTTTATGCACGCTTAAATAAAGACAGGCTTGCCATTCTCCGCCTTTTCAATTTAAGCAATAAGATGTGGTCCATTACCGGGTCCTTTTGGGGGTTTTTCATTTTTCTTTACTGTGAACATATTGTCCACATTATCTATGGACCAAATTGGAAACCTGTTGTTCCTATCTTGCAGATTATGACAATTTCTTTTGTTATTAGATTCTGTTCAGGATATTCATACGACAATTTAGTTTTAGCCCGTGGCCGGACAAAATATATGATGAAATGGGGGTTTGTGAATACTATTTTGGTCTTCACGTTAGGATTATACCTGATTAAAAAAATGGGGCCGATTGGAGGCGCATGGTTTTGGCTAATGCAGTCTATTATTCTAATACCGCTTGTAAGATTGCCGCTGATATATCAAGAGCTCCAAAGTTTCGAATTTATCCGACATGTATGGCAACCTTTTTTCAGTGGTCTTGTAGCCCTGTTTTTCTCTTATATGCTAAAAGGACTCATCTATCAGTCAATTTATCTTAACCTGGGACTGGGCATTATAATGTATGGATTCATTTACTGCGCAACATTGTTTTTTTGCGATAAAAATTTAATTGCCGATGTAAAGAAGATTATTATTATCGTCAAAACTCGATAGCAGATTACGATGCACAATTTAAAAGACAGTAATAATTATAATCTTAAATTTTGGGATACCTATGGGTTAACCGCTGATTATGCAGAAAGAATCAAGGTTGTTAACGATCTAGTTCCTTCAAATGTACAAAAATTATTAGATGTTGGTTGTGGTAAGGGTGAGATAATCAATTATATTACCATGAATCGCAATATAAACTGTACAGGTTGCGATTCATCTATCGAAGCGTTAAAATACATTAAATGTAATTCTGTAGCCATTAGGCTTCCTTACATCCCATTTTCTGACAGAAGCTATGACCTCATTATTTGTTTACAGGTATTGGAACATCTGGATAATCCTGAATATAGGGCATCATTACTAGAAATACAGCGAGTGGCGAATAAATATATAATAATAGGCGTACCATATAAAGAAAACCTTCTTACAAAGCAAGCACGTTGCATGGCGTGCGGGAAAATATCGCATGTTGACGGCCATGTTCGGAGTTTCAATGAAAACAGCATGAATATGCTATTAGATGAATTTGTTCTTGAAAGAAAAGAACTGTGTGGGATATTACAAAAGCGGCAAACAAGGATTGGAATCTTAGCAAAGCAAAAAATTGCCGGTCATTATTACCGTCCCAGCTTTTTTAATTGTCCACATTGCGGTTCAGATCATATCTGCCCCGTTCAGCAAGACAATTTTTTTAAGAGTGGCATTGTAAGAATATGTGATTTTTTAAACTCAATGATTTTAGCCGTCAAATCCGAGATGCCCTATTGGTTCATTGCCTTATATAAAAGAAAGGATTCTGAAATTGACAGATGAGATTTTAAGAATTCAAAAAGTGTATCAAGAACGTGACACGGTTATGCCTTTAAACGATTGGATGAATAACATCTATCATCCAAGAAATCCCTTGGGTCACTTACTTCAAAGGCACAATCATATGATTTTAGTCAAAGCAATAAATTCATTAAAAATTGATCTAGAATCTTTACATATTCTCGATGTGGGGTGTGGATACGGCTATTGGTTACGCTACCTCGTCGAATTAGGAGCTGTCCCATGTAATCTTACGGGCATCGACTTGTCAGAACAGCGCATATCGGCTGCACTTGAAAAAAATTCAGACATACATTGGATACATAGCACCTCCGAGAAATTACCTTTTCCCGCAAATCATTTCAATATAGTTCTTCAGTCGGTGGTTTTTTCTTCTATTCTTGACAATGATACTAGAAGGATTCTTGCCGAAGAAATGTTGCGGGTGCTCAAGCCTGATGGATACATATTCTGGATTGATCACAAAATAAATATGCAAAATCTTGCAGGCTTCACCATATCGCAAGTAAGAAAATATTTTCATAATGAACCATTGATCTATGTCGAATCGGTGCATCCTCGATACAACAGAAAACTATACGGGCATTTTTCTTGGCTAGCGGAAGCTCTTTATCAGTTTACAAAAATTGTATGTGATTCATGGTTCCTGATTATACAGAAAAAGTGACATGAGGGTGCAAATCATGATTGTTAGTGCGATCATCCCAACGTTTAACCGGGCTCATCTGATAAAACATACCATTGAAAGTATTGCAAACCAAACCTATCCCGACATAGAAATTATAATTGTAGATGATGGTTCCACCGATAATACCTCCTCGGTTGTTTCAGCATTATCTTCTGAATATTGCAATCGGCCCATTCATTATTTTAACAAGGCCAACGGGGGGTGTGCTTCAGCAAGAAATTATGGCCTTAAACATGCGAAAGGCGACTTTATTGCTTTCCTTGATGATGACGACTACTGGATGCCGGATGCAATAGCGTCATTGGTCTTCGCCTTGGTAAATTCAAAGGCAGACTTTGTATATAGCCCCTCAATCGAAAAATATCCTAATGGCGCGGAAATAATAAATTATCCGTGCTCCGCCGGGGCGCCTGAAAATTTCTCTATTGAGCATTTTAAAAACACAAACACTCGTTCAGGTTCCATATTATACAAAAGAGATATTTTTAAGGTGGTTAATGGATTTGATGAAGCATTCAAATATAACGAGGATTCAGATTTCCTGCAGCGTGTAGCAATCAATTTCAAAGCCACATATTCACAAAACCCGACGGTTGTTGTGCGTCATCATGATTCAAATAAGTCAGGTGATCGTATAGAAATCTATAAAGCATTGCTTAAAAGCAACGAAAATATTTTAAAGGCAAACCCGAAATTTAAAAACCAACTAGGCGGTATTGCGGTTGATAGAGTTTCCCAGATTAAATCAAATCTTATAGGGCACTTAATAAGAGCAGGCCGTTTTTTAGAAGCAGGAAATCTTGAAAAATCATTGGACCGTAAATTTATTGGGTTTGATGTCAAGATGGCATTACTGTTTCATTCAGCACTCCCGATTAAAATCAGCTTCAGGTTAAAATCGCTAATTAAAAATTATTGTCCTTCATAAAAAAATGGGATTAAGATAACTTTATGAAGATAATTCACAATACAGATATCTGGCTCCCTTTAACCCAGACATGGGTGTACACACAAATCAAATGTTTGCCGGAAGACTTTGATGTTGAAGTGGCATGTGAAAAAACTGAAAATCTCAATCAGTTCTCTAACGTCAAAACCATCCATTGTCTGCAACACAGATGTTCACAAGTCGAGTATTTTGTACGATATGCGTTGTTTAAAACTCGTTTTCGGCGGAGTATGGGTTGGCTTAAGAAACCACTTTGTGAGTTCAATCCCGACTTGATTCATTCTCATTTCGGCAATGTCGGATGGGCGTCATTACCGGAAATTAAGAACAGTGTACCTCATGTAGTATCCTTTTATGGCTATGATCTTTCCATGCTGCCAAGAACCAATCCCAAGTGGAAGAAAAGGTATAAAGAGTTGTTTAATAAAGTTGCCGTCGTGCTCTGTGAAGGTGAGCACATGGCATCATGTATCGAAGACCTAGGATGTTCTCCGAAAAAAATCCATATACAAAGAATAGGTGTTCTATTAGACCGGATTACATATAAACCGAGAATCTGGAACAAGAATGAAACATTGCATATCTTACTCGCCGGAAGATTTACCGAAAAAAAAGGCTTTCCTTACGCTCTCTCCGCGCTGGCTAAATTGTCCAAAGATTTACCTCTGGCGATAACCATTATTGGTGATGCTGGAGTAACGGAAGCAGACCAAAATGAAAAAAATATAATGATCAAAGCAATTGATGACGGCAACATTACCGGCAAAGTAAAATTTCTGGGGTACCAGCCTTATAAAGTTTTATTTGAAGAAGCATATAAACACCACATTTTTTTGTCCCCCAGCGTAACAGCTGCAAACGGCGATACGGAAGGCGGAGCACCTGTATCTATAATAGAAATGGCATCCACTGGAATGCCGGTTGTCAGCACAAAACATTGTGACATTCCCCGTGTGATTCTTGATGGTCAGACAGGACTGTTGGCGGACGAAAGAGATGTGAATGGATTGTATGAAAGTCTGATTTGGCTTTTATCAAATACCGAAAAGTGGCGCGTAATGCTCGACAGGTGCAGAGCACATATGGAAGAGGATTTTGATGCATATAAACAAGGCAAGAAATTGGCTGATATATATAAGAAGTTTGCTTGAACATTGTTTTATTTGATACGAAGTAAAAATGATCGAAAGAAATTCAGTATAGGTGCCATGCACAATCGAACCAGCCATAAATATCTTAATGTATCCGCCATCATCCCTGTTTATAATGATCAAACCGGAATCGACACCTGTTTGGCAGCGCTTGCTGCCCAAACTTATCCGAAAGATCATTATGAGGTGGTGGTGGTTGACAATGCCTCAAGTCCACCAATCAAAATTGGACCGCAATTTTCTGGTTTTGCACGTCTTGTAGTTTGTCATACTCCAGGATCCTACGCCGCTCGCAATGCCGGCATTGCAGAGGCGCAAGAAGGTGCTATACTGGCATTTATCGACGCTGACTGCGTGCCTGATCGAGACTGGATCAAATCGGGAGTTGAAGCCTTTGATCGCGAGGGAGAACACACCATTATTGGAGGTGAAGTGGCGATGCTGCTTCCAAAACATCCCACAGCGGTTGAACAATATCAGCTTCTTGATGATTCCATTCAACGCGCAAACATTGAATATCGAGGTTTTGCAGCGACTGCCAATTTGTTCGCCGCGAAAGCACAGATTAAAGAAATTGGCTTATTTAATGAAAGCTTATTGTCTGGAGGCGATCTAGAGTGGTCATGGCGAGCGGCTAAGGCCGGATTTTCGATTAAATATGCGCCTGAGGTTGTTGTCTGTACGGCGCCAAGAAAATCATTGGTATTAGCGGTTCGTCAGGCGAGACGAGTTGCTGGTGGACGATATGCTTTACGGCACATGCTGACTTCACATATTGGATTGGCAGTCATTAAACCGCATAGATCTGCAAGCGCTGCTGCAAAATTTATTCTTTCACACCCGAATCTAACGCCAATGAACAGGATTCGTGTATTTTTCGTAGCAACAATTATAAAAGTCGCCCAGCTTATGGAAACGGTAAAACTCACAATCTGGAAGAATCCTGAACGAAGGTGACCATATTAACGATCTAATGAATGTTTCTTGAGTATCATTGTAAAATAATGAAAGGCGCAGACCAAACGGTACTTCATATCTCATGTTTTAGAATTGTTGATAACTACAGCCACCTAAGTTATATGATTAATATGATATCAGCAAAAAGAAGTGATCTGAAATAGTAACGAAAAGCAGGCTAATTATCTTCCCCCATTATAACCGGAAGCGAGTCCATGTGACCACCAATCATTTGAAAACTGAATATCCAGTCATCTATTATTGATGTACCATAAAGCGTTTAAGTTGAAAATATCTCTGCTGCAGATATCTTCGTTGTAAATAATATAATGACCCTGTTTTCAGAGCATGAAGAAGATGATGATAGCTCTCTTTTAAATTAGATTGATAAACTAAATCACAGAAAATATACAAATGTTTAAAGAACTGCCTTTAGAATCTTTCCCTTCACAAACCATTGATATTGTGATTCCCGCATATAATGCCCGCAACATCATTCAACAATCGGTAACTTCAACTCTCTTGCAGGAAATACCGACATCCTGGCAGAAAAATATCATCATTGTCGACGACGGATCTTCGGATGGCACAGGTCAGCATTGCCAAGCATTATTTAAGAAACAAGTCAATGTTATTTATCATAAACAAAACCGAGGAATATCCGCCGGTCGCAACACTGGCTGGCGCGCCGGTTACGGCAGGTATGTAGTTTTTATGGATGCTGACTGTGAGTGGCGCTCGACAGATTCTTTAGCCGCCCATCTTGCAACCCTTGAATCCGGTGCAGATGTGTGCACAGGCGCAATTTTTTCTCGTGAGAAAAATTTTTGGGGCACCTATCAAAACGCCCTTCAATCGTCCCGAGAGAAAGATTTTTCATCAGGCAATCAAACTGCCTTCACCTGCGCTAATTTTGCAATCAGACGCTCTCTGCTTGAAAAATCCAGTGGATTTGACGAAGGTTATCGTCACTATGGTTTCGAAGATCGCGATTTATTGCTCCGATTGATATCACTCGGCTCTAAAATTTATTTCTCCTCGGAAGCAGCGATTATTCACCAACCGTATTCATCGCTTGACAATGTATGCCGAAAATTTATAGAAAGCGGTCAGAATTCCTCCGTCCGTTTCCAGACTGCCCATCCTGACTATTACGCCCGATCCTTATATGGAAAAGTCGACTGCAGGATTCACGGATTTCCTCTAACTGTATTCGCTGTGATCTCCGAACCATTGATGCCGCGACTTGTCGTACTGGGTGACAAAATAGTCAATAGTTCTAAGGTACCTTTCCCTATCAAAAAAGTATGCGTAAAAATAATGTCCGGCTTGTCATACATGGTCGGCACTTACCGCGGAATGAAGTCTTGACCATAGTGCTTCTCCAGATTATCAACGATCTGTTTGGAAGGCTGGGGCCATTGCTGTTCGGTTAAACGAATATTCTTCACAGTCTTTAAAAATCCTTCCAGTACTTCAGCTTTAAACTCCCACAACATCGCATTCCTTCCAAGTCCATCAGGACGCTCCGTTTTATGCCTCAATATCAGGCACGGTTTGTCCAAATAACTGCATTCTTCCTGAATACTCCCACCATCCGCAAGAACCATTTTTGCATTCCGCATCAGTGCCGTAAAATTCATGTAATCCTGCATTCCCAAAACATCCACCCCGGATGAAATTTTCTTTTTCAGATCAAATTTTTCCAGATACTGCTGAGTCGGCTTATGAATTACAAATATGACCCTCATCTCACTTGCTACGCGATTCAAGAGGTCAATAATCTTTTCCAATCGAGGGCGATTGGTTATCGTTTCCAGACGATGACATGCAGCAAGCGCATACGGTTCCGAAGGTATTTTAACCGTTACATTCGCATTTTCAACAAGACGCAACGCATCCACAACCGTGTTACCGTCCACCAATACAATCTTTCCGGCAATCCTCATGCTATGCAGATTCTTCTCGGCTTCTCGAGAAGGAGCAAATAAAACATCGCATCGCTTCATGCAGTATAATCTTATCAGTTCTTCGGGAAACGGATTGAAATAATTATAACTGCGTAAACCGGCTTCAACATGCCCCACCGCAAGTCCCGCCGCTTTGGCCATCCTCAGCCCCAGTAAAGTACTCAGGGTGTCACCATGGACCAGACAGATTCCTCCACCGGAAAATACCTTTTCGCGTAACCATTTTTTGTTAAAAATACAATACATCCAAAACCGGAACATCCATTTTGCCGCAGCAGCCATTGTCGTAATATCACGGCCATTTTTACTTAAATTCACATCAGGTTCTCTTATTCCAAAAGTCTGACGCAACGAACGCGTTAGTTCACCATGCTGCCCGCTGTCTATATACCGGTAAGCGATGCCGCGTTTCTGCATCTCGACCATTACCGGCGCCATCTTGATGAACTGAGCTTTTGTTCCTATGAAAAAATGTACCATCTGCCATTTCCTTTGAATACATCACATGATAACAGAAAATCGGCTCCCATGCTTTCCGGCTTTTTGCTACCCGGAGTTCTGAGGGAAAGCATGGTTACATCAAACTCAGGACACAGATGGAGATGCCAGCCACTAATGAATCATTGGCAGCATTCGCCCATCTCTGTGAGCAATTTTTTAATGATCGGTTTCAACACTTTCCCGTCAATTGCATAAACATGATCATAGGTGTTTTTCTGCGCAAATAGGTTTTGCAGATTCCCATTCTCCAGTGCAAGCAAGTAATTCAGTTTAATTTTTGCCAGTTCCGGTTGATCGGTTAGATCATACAATTCAATCA
>JBATES010000123.1:0-60731 GCA_049664145.1 Smithella sp. | reverse complement strand
TAGCCCTAGCATAAAAAATTGTTTTTTAGAAGGATTTTTTATACCAATTAGCTATCGGACATTAAAAGGTTGGTTTACTTGGCATTATTTTTTCCGATAATAATTTTCAGCGGCGCGGCCTGAAAATCAACCTGTATATCATGTTGAATCAATTGAGATATTTTGTGCTGATGGGTTGTTTTCAGGCATTGACTTAATTCCTGTTCAACGCTGGGACCTTTCCAGGCGATCAATTGACCTGCCGGTGCGAGAAAAAAATCACCCAGAGTCAAGAGCTCATCCATTTTAAAAGTAGCGCGGGAAATGAGAATATCAAATTTTTCCTTCCACAAATCCGACTTGAGGATGTTTTCAACACGGTCGTGAAGAACATTTGCCGATTCAAGTTGCAAAACACGCATGACATGCTTTAAGAAAGAAACCTTTTTACGATTGGCCTCCAGCAGGTAAATTTTAAGATCCGGCCGTGCTATTTTCAGGGGAAGACCGGGGAAACCGGCTCCGGAGCCTATATCAATGATCAGCGCCCGGGGTTTGGTGATAAATTGTAACGCGGTGAGCGAATCCAGAAAATGGCGCGTGATAATTTCCCCAGCGGAACTTTCGGAAATCAAATTTGTTCTGGCATTCCACTCCAGAAGTTCATTTTTATAAAACGCAAACTGAGACAATTGCTGATTGTTTAAATCGATGCCCAAAAGCCTTGCGTGTTTGCCGAGCTGTACCATTTCCTGATCCATATGGAAAAAATAACAAAAAAAAGCCAGTGCCGCAAATGATAAATGATAAAGGATACAATTCTTTTGACACGGCGTATGCGCAATGTTAAAAAAATATTCCAACATTCATTGAGGGAGGTGGATCATATTTTTCGCTGGTTGACTAACCGCCGTCGGGCAAAACTCCTGAAAGAACCATTTCCGCAGGCCTGGGATGACATTATAAAACGCAATATCGCGCATTACGGCATGTTGGAAAATTTTGAACGCGCTCATTTATACCGGTTGATTCAGGTATTTATTGCCGAGAAAAATTGGGAAGGATGCGGCGGACTGGTGCTGACGGACGAAATCAGAGTGACCATCGCCGCTCAGGCATGTTTGCTGCTTCTGGGCCTCCCTCATAATTATTATCAGAATGTGGAAACGATCCTTGTCTATCCTTCCACGGTGATGCCGCCGCAGCGTAATCCGGGTTTTTTTGAAACGGTTATGGAACCTGTAGAAAATGAATATCCCATTGTCGGTCAGGCGATGCAACACGGACCGGTTATTATCATCTGGGATGCCGCGTTGCATGGCGGGCGTCACCCTGAATTGGGTCATAACGTCGTTTATCATGAATTCGCGCATAAGCTGGATATGCTCGACGGCGCTGCCGACGGTACGCCACCGCTGAAAGACAGGAAAGAATATCGCAACTGGGTTAGCATTTGTTCCCGCGAATATTTGCGCCTGAGACATGATGCCGAACAGGGCAACAAAACATTTTTGAATGATTACGGCGCATACAGTGAAGCGGAATTCTTTGCGGTGGCCACGGAACAGTTTTTTGATCAGCCTTTAGTCATGATGCAAAACGCGCCTGATCTGTACAAGGTTCTGAAAGAATATTATCGTCAGGATCCGGCCCTTCGCGCGGAAATTTTTTTAAACCTCAAACTGCACCAAAGCAAGCAAGGCAAATCTTGACAATATCGTCGGAAAATTCCAACGAATACATTGACACTATATGATGATTTTAGTAGTAAAAAACAATCTCTTCGCAAAGTTACGATGCTCAGACTTATGTAACTCAGAGGGCGGAGCTGTGATTAATCACATGAGTCGTCAAGTGTATTAAACAGAATTATTGATTTTGTTTCAGGCATGATTCAAGAGATAACCAACATTTTTAATCAACTTGTCGCCGGGGTGACACAGCACAGGATCTTCCTGCTGTTTTTGACCTGTACCGGTCTCGGTTTTGCCGGCGCCTGGCTGATTGCCGGCATTCCGTTCCGGGAACATCTGCTGGATGTGCCCAAAGAGCGCAGTTCGCATACGGAACCGACCCCGCGGGGTGGCGGCGTGGGTATTCTGGCGGCTTTCATCGTGGCGGGACTGACATTGCGCATTCCGACAACCTTTCTTTTTGCCGCGATTCTCATTTCTGCCGTCAGTTTCTATGGAGATTACTTTCGAATCTCGGTCAAATTCCGGCTTATTGTTCAACTTATTTGCGCTTTGATTTTTCTGTTTCCCCTGTTGCCCGGACTCAGTGCCCATTACGACATTTCCACTTTCGGCTTTTCTCCGTTTATTTTCCTGCTGCTTCTGCCGCTGATTTTTATTTTTCTGATCGGCACGGCGAACTTTTATAATTTTATGGACGGCATCAACGGCATTGCCGGTCTCAGTGGCGTCATCGCCTTCGGCTTGCTGGGCATTTATACCCTTGACCGCATGCCGGCAGAGGCCTTCCAAACAGCCTTGTCTCTTTTTTCCATCTGTCTTGGCCTGGCGTGTCTTGGCTATCTTCCATTGAATATGTTTCGTGCCAGGGTTTTCATGGGGGATGTCGGCAGCATCCTGCTGGGATTTGTCTTTGCCGCGCTGGTTGTTACTTTGGCCAGGAATTACCTCGAGATGGTCTGTTTTGCAGCGCTGCTTTTTCCCTTTTACGCTGATGAACTCACGACGATGGCCATCCGTCTTCAGGATCAAGAAAATCTAACAAAACCGCATCGACGTCACCTGTACCAGATTCTGGCCAATGAACGGGGAATCGCTCACTGGAAAGTAACGCTGCTGTATGGCATGGTACAGCTCGCCATTGGCGGTGGCGTTCTAATGCTTTACGCTTATGGGGCGCGAACGGTCGTGCTGTTTCTCACAACCTGCTTTCTTGTTTTTGCTTTCATAAGCTGGTACATTCGCACAAAAATGGCGGTAAGTTTGTAAAAGAATAATTATTACCAAGTGATGATTGATGAGTATAAATAGTCAGGGATTTTTATTAAGAATTTTTAAATCCGGTTGGCAGGATATCTTCGCGGCGTTGAAAAGATATGAACTCGCCGGTGTGCTGGGCTGGCAGGATATTCGCCAGCGCTACCGGCGTTCATCGCTGGGACCGTTTTGGATTACCATCAGCATGGGCGTTTTAATTGGAGCGCTCGGTCTGGTCTTCGGTAATCTTTTTGACACCTCCATGAAAGAGTTTCTCCCTTTTCTGACGGTCGGGTTGATTTTATGGACGCTGATCACGACGATACTGACCGAAGGCTGCACGGGCTTCACCGTGGCTGAAGCCATCATCAAGCAAATTTCTTTGCCTCTGTTTACCCACATTCTGCGGGTGATATGGCGCAACCTGGTTATTTTTGGCCACAATATCGTCATCTATCCTTTGGTGTTGCTCGTCTTTTGGTTGCCTTTGCGTCCGTCCGCTGCTTTGTCTGTCGTGGGCCTTGTGCTGTTGATGATCAACCTGTCCTGGATGGCTCTACTGCTTGGCGTTTTATGCACCCGTTATCGCGACATTCCTCAGATCGTTTCCAATCTGTTGCAGGTTTTCTTTTACCTGACACCGATCATCTGGATGCCGCATCTGTTACCGAAACGCGCCAGTTTTCTTTTGCTGGATGCCAATCCGTTTTTCCATTTAATCGAAATTGTCCGCGCTCCCTTAATGGGGACATTACCATCCGCTTTGAACTGGCTGGTCTGTATTATGCTCGCTTTGGCAGGGTGGGGCATCACCATTTTATTTTACGGACGCTTTCGCTCGCGCATAGCTTACTGGTTATAGGACTGGTTTATGACACACATTCGTATGAATAATGTATGCGTTGATTTTCCGATTTATAATACCACCGGGCGTTCGCTGAAAAATCAGCTGATGCAGGCAGCAACCGGCGGCCGTATGGGTTCCAACGAACAGGGGCGTGTGGTCGTGAGGGCTTTGCAAAGCATTTGTCTTGAATTCAAAGAAGGGGACCGGGTGGGTTTAGTTGGTCATAATGGCGCGGGGAAAAGCACATTGCTGCGCGTCATTTCCGGAGTTTATGAGCCGATAGAAGGTGCTATCGAAGTCCAGGGAAAAATTACCAGTATGATTGATCTGAGTCTCGGGATGGATGGTGAGGCAACCGGGGTTGAAAACATTTACCTTCGTGGAGCGCTGCTCGGTTTCCACCGGCAATGGTTATCCTCAAAAATAAGTGACATTGTAGATTTCGCCGGTCTTGGTGATTTCATCCGCATGCCGCTGCGGACTTATTCTACCGGCATGCAGATGCGGTTGGCCTTTTCCATCGCCACCCTTGTCCAGCCCGAAATTCTCTTGATGGACGAATGGCTGACCGTCGGGGATGCTGATTTTAAGGAAAAAGCGCAGCAGCGGCTTCATGAGATTGTTCAGAAATCCAGCATTCTGATTATCGCCACGCATTCACCGGAACTTGTTGCGACAATCTGCAACCGAACCATCCGTTTGGATCGCGGCGCTTTGGTTTCGACGCAGAGCTGATCACCCAACTTGCCTAAACTGTTGAAGATCATGAAAATATTATCCGCGATTTTCTAGTCAACTTCATGAGAGCTTTGAATAACTTACATTTTAGATTAAAGTGATGGGAATGTCAAAAATAGTCCAACCGATTCTGCCGAACTTTCTGATTGCAGGTGCGGCCAAATGCGGCACGACATCGCTTTATCATTATCTCCGGCAGCATCCGGATGTCTTTATGAGCCCGGTCAAGGAACCGCGATATTTGAGCGGTCGCGCGGCCAATCCGGGCAGAGGCCCCGGCGACAATATAGTTGCACAAAGCAGCATAGGCTTGTTTGACGATTACCTTGGCTTGTTTAAAAAAAGTGTTGGCAAGAAGGCGATAGGTGAGGCCAGCGTGGACACTCTGTTTCTTTTTGAAAAGACGATACCGGCCATTCAACGATATCTTGGCGATCCCAGGATCATTATTATTCTGAGGGATCCGGTAAAACGCGCCTATTCCGCCTATAATTATCATGTACGGGATGGCCGTGAAAAGCTTTGTTTTAAAGACGCTTTGGCCGCGGAGGAAGAACGTATACAGGATGGGTATGCGTGTATGTGGCACTATCTGCAAGGTGGCTTGTATGCTCCAAGGGTGCATGCCTTTCAAAAGCAATTCAGCCGAGTGAAGGTTCTTCTCCATGATGATCTCCTGCGCGATCCCATTACGCTGATTCATTCCGTATATGCTTTTCTCGACGTTGAGCCAAATTTTATTCCGGATAGAAACCACAATCACAATGTCTCAGGTATTCCACGTTGGAGTCTTTTCAACGATCTTTTCTTTAAGCCTAAAAGGCTGCACAAGATTGCCCGAACCATCGGCGGTTCGATCCTGGGAGCAGATAGGTGGATCCGCCTGCGCGACCGCGTCCGGTTCATCAACATGGACAAACCAGAGGCGATGCCGTATGATATAGAGCGCAGTCTGCGGAGCTATTACAGAGAGGACATTTTGAAGCTACAGGATCTCATCGGAAGAGAGCTGAGCGCCTGGCTGGGGAAGGACCCAATATGAAAATATTTCAACTGCGTGATGTTGCATTTCAAATACCGGCTCTGTTTTTCAAAGGTCAATTCGATTTTGAATTTGAACTGCTTCCCTATTCCGCCAGAAAGATCGGCCTGCGCAAAGCGGCCAATTTTTTTCTGGCCGGATTAAATCAATACCTGTTGCCGTCACGACCGCTGGGCTATCCGGTCATCGCCCAGGTCGAGCCGGCTAATTTCTGCAATTTGTCCTGCCCATTGTGCCTGACGTCATCCATTACCAAATCCAGAAGGCCCAGTTTATTGCCCTTTCAGACTTTCAAACAGTTTATTGATGATTGCGGCGACTATCTGTTGCACCTCATTTTCTGGAACTGGGGTGAGCCCTTCCTCAATCCGGATCTGATTCGAATGATTGCCTATGCCAAAGCGAAGGGCATCATTGTGCATACCAGCACCAACGGCAATGTGCCGCTCGATGAGGCACAGGCCGAAGCCCTGGTGGATTCAGGCCTCGACTCTCTGGTTGTTGCGGTAGACGGCGCTACGCAAAAGACCTATGAACAGTATCGTCAGGGCGGCCGCCTTGATATTGTGGTTTCCAACATACAGAAGATTCTGCGCGTGCGCTCCATGAAAGGCGTGGACACACCGAGAATCAACATGCGTTTTGTCGTCATGCGCCACAATGAATCTGAGGTGCCGGCAGCACGGGACCTGGCGAAAAAACTTGGCGTTGATTATTTTACATTGAAAACCGTGGATATGCCCCCGGTTCTGGGAAGTGATCTGGATCAATCCTATGCGCCGGAAAAATCCGATTATCGCAGGTATGAGTATAATGCGGGCACGTTCACACGAAAAGAAAAGCCTTTTGTTTGCATGCGGCCGTGGAAGCGCATCACCATGGATGCGACAGGCGAGATAATTCCCTGCGAATTCGAGTATAAGAACAAACACTCATTCGGCAACATCAAAGACAGGAATGTTCTAAGCGTCTGGAAGAGCCGTGTGGCTGCGGACTTTCGAAAGGCCTTCAACTCCGGGCACAATGACTTCTATTTATGCCGCAATTGCACGTACAAAAACCGGATTGCTGAGGATTGCACTGTTCAATGTTTTGCGATCGCTGACAGATGGATGATTCCAGGCCATAACAAAGAGGTTGTATGACACCGAAGTTTAGTATAATCCTGCCCGTGTGTCACGGAGGATCTTTTCTGGAAAAGGCACTGAGGTCGCTCAGTAATGTCATCCGGCCGGGAGGGGACTTTGATGAAGATAGCGTTATTCGGTAACTATGACGATCATAACTTTGGCGATGATTTGATGGGCGTTATTTTCAGCCGTTTTCTTAAGACCGGCAAAGTTCCCTTTTCCGTTTATAAACTGCGTTCCGAGTACGCCCAACCATATGATTTTTCCGTCGCGCATTCCCTGGAAGAATTATTGGAGGAAAAGGATGCGATTGTTTACGGGGGAGGCGGCTTCTTGTGCGGCCATATGCAATTCGCACTGCGATATTCATCTGTCCGCGATCGACTGATTGAACTTGCCCGGCGCAGAGGTATTCCTCTGTATGGTTTTTCACTGGGTGGAAACGGTGCGTATCCCGAACCCCTGTGGAATTGTCAGAAAATGTTTTTGCAGAATGTAAAGTATATAAGCGTCAGAAACAGGCAGGATCTGGATTGGCTTGGACAATTGCCCAAACCTCCCAAGCTGGAATATTTCCCGGACATTGTCTGGCAAACATCATCTTGTTTTCCAAGGAAGCGCCCGCTAAACAAGAGATTTCGCGTAGGAATTCATTTGCACGCAACGCCTTTGATCAGGCGGCGAGCAGCATACCTCCCGATTCTGTTAGCGGCTATTACCCGTTCGCAGAAGCATATCGACTTTGTGCTAATCGATATCACCGGAAAAAAGGAAAATGTGGCCCGATTGAAGAAATGGTTTGGTCGCGGACAGAATATTGAGTATTATTCCTTCAATGAGCTTGCAGCCGATTTGGACGTTTTGAGCTCTCTGGATCTCCTCTGTTCAACGCAAATGCATACAGGCGTTGTCTGCATGAGTTATGGAATTCCGTTTATTTCGCTTTTCGGACATCCCAAAACAAAAATGATGCTGAATAATCTTCAATTATCCTCTCTTTACTATGAACATCAGGATGTTCCCCGATTATGCACCTTACTGATGAGTGCTCGCCGCCTTCGTCATTTTGCCGACGACTTTGAGATTCCAATGCTCGATAATATCCAGCGAGAAAGCAGGGGACATCTTGAAAGCCTTAAAAATCTTATTTTTGTCGGGAAAGCGTTGTGAAAATATTATCTTCTTTCCCGCTCATGCGGCAAACGGATAAAGTGCGAAGGAGAGCCTTCCGGTCCGTGTCGAGGTTGGATGGATAAACAGCCGATGTTCAGCGTTATCCTGCCTGTTTGTCACGGCGGCCGGTTTCTGGAAAGCGCTTTGTCTTCCCTGCAAAACGTGACTGCGCCCGCGGATGGCTATGAAGTGATTGTCTCGGGGGAGTCAAAGATTGCTCGGGATATTTTTGACCGGTATGCCAAACCGGACTGGTCTCTGATAGAATCGCAAGGCCATCGTTCAAACGCGCTTAACGAGGCCTGCGAAGCGGCACGCAGTCAATATTGGGTGTTTTCTGATGATGATTGTGTATTGCCTGCGGACTGGCTATTAAAGATTGAGCGCGTTTTTGTCGACAATCCAGGAGTGGCTGTTATCGGTGGCTCGGATGTTCTGGCTCAGGACGCATCAGATTTTGATAATGCACTGGACGTTGTTTTGAATTCGTGGTTCGCCACAGGGGGAACTCGATCCGACCGGTCGTTCAAGGCGGGGGGGTATTATCCCAAGCTCTGGAATATGTGCGTTCGGGCAACCCTTGCCAGGCAAGTGGCGCTGGACGGACCGGAAGGCCGGTTGATTTTTGATCCTGGCCTGCAGGTTCACGAGGATGTCGATCTCATCGACCGAATCGAGGCGCAAAATGGCAAAGTAGTCTATGCGCCATCAGTCTGGGTCGAACACAGCCGTGACACAAATTTTAAAGCTTTCTTGGCCCGCAATGCGGCCATGGCTGCCGTTTGCAGGAAAGCGGGCATCCACCGCCTGCCGCATTTCACGATGGCCCTCTTCTTTGCAGGCCTCGCGCTGCTGGGGATCGCCTCAATTTTTTCTCCGTGGATCACACCGGTGCTTCTTTTCATGGCCGGATCCTATCTGGCGGCTGTTGTCCTGACCGCAATTTGTGGAGCCTGGTGGAAGAAAAGCCTCTCGGTCTTGATGGTGGTTCCGGTTTTGTTAATTTCCCTGCATCTGGCCAGAACATTTGGGTATGTCTTTTTCGCGCGCATCGGCAGAGAGGTCCATCCATGAAAATCGCCCTGCTTGGCCCGTCGCATCCTTTCCGTGGCGGGATTATTCATTTTAACAGCCGTTTGGCTGCAGAGCTTCAAGACAGACGTGATCTGACAGTTGATCTGTTCTACTGGTCTAAACCCTATCCGGAATTCCTGCAGCCGGGGCCATCTCGGGTTTGTCTTGATGAAGACAGCAGTCTGACTTTTCACCGGCAAGGCTTGCAAATTTTGAGTTACACCAATCCCCTGACCTGGGTGCGACTGATCAAGCACCTGCGCCGGGGCCGATACGATATGTTCATTACTCACTGGGTGCATCCGGTCCATTTTCCGGTGTTTAAAGTTTTGTTTGCGGCCTTGAAGCTTCTGACAAGAATAAAAATCTATCTGATTGTTCACAACAGCCTTCCCCATGAGCGTTTTCTCGGCGATAAGGCCATGACACGCGGTGTTTTAAATATGGCGCACCGGCTGGTGATGCATGGTCAGGCAGAGGTCAATCTGGCTCGACACATTGGAGTTAATCATCAAAAAATGATTAGAACATTTCATCCTGTTTATGATCAGTTTAAGCCCCCGTCTGAATCGTATGAGGGCATCCGCCGCAGGCTTGGTTTGCGAAAAAAGGTTCTACTTTTTTTTGGCTTCATTCGGCCGTACAAAGGATTGGATATTCTGCTTTCGGCATTTCAAACCGTTGCCCGGGAATATCCGGATATCTCCCTGCTGATTGTTGGCGAATCCTTCTATGCTCATGTCGGCGAGATGGGCACGAAGGATCTATTTCTGCAGAGCCTGTCCAAGGATGACCCTCTCCGGTCGCAGATTGTCTGGATTGACCGCTATGTCTCCAATGAGGAAGTTGGCGGCTACTTTGCCGTAGCCGACGTGTTTGTCGCTCCCTATCTGTCGGTGACGCAGTCCGGGCCTCTTAATATTGCCTATGCCTTTAATAAGCCGATTATTGCCAGTGACCTGCCTGCTTTCCGGGAATGTGTTGGCGTTGGCGAAAGCGGCTATCTGTTCGAAACGGGTAATCCCGATGATCTTGCGAAAAAAATAGAATGGTTCTTTAAAACACCCGTCAGCGGTGAAAAAGTGAGGCGTTTCCGACAGCGGTTTAGCTGGGAGCGGTATGCTGATCTCCTGTTGGAAGTTGTACGGCCTGAAAGCAGTCAATCCTATGAAAAACAGTAGCGTCTCGGAACGGCCGCCCCGGGTGAGTCTGATCGTTGTAACGATGAACCGCAAAGAAATCCTGAAGCGCTGTCTGGAATCCTTTTCACTTCAGCTATACAAAGATTACGAGGTTATCGTTGTGGACAACGCGTCATCTGATGGCACGGGCGATATGATTCGGCAAGTGTTTCCTCACGTCAGATATTTTTTTCTCAACACGAATTCGGGAGTCCCGGGAGGAAGAAATCACGGTATCCGCATGGCACGGGGTGAATGCTGCGTTTTCATAGATGATGACGCTGTGTTTGCCGAGAACAATGCTCTTGACCAAGTCGTTTCGTGTTTTCGTTCAGACAATGGCTTGGGGTGCCTTGCCTTTCGGATTGTGCAGCCAGGCGACGGTTGCGAAGAATATAAGAGCATTCCCCGGGCGGACAAAAAAAGAATCGATGCGGACTATGAATGCTCCTATTTCTGCGGCGCCGGTTTTGCCGTCAGACGCAGCATCTTTCTGGAGATGGAAATGTTTTGGGAGCCCCTGTTTTTTATTGGCGAAGAACTGGACTTCAGCTATCGACTGGTGAACGAAGGATATAAAATTATGCGTTCCTCCGCGATAACCGTTATTCATTATGAAACGCAGCAAGCAAGGGTGCCGGGGAAGTGGATATATTACGGTGTAAGAAGTCGATGCTGGGTGGCGATAAGAAATTTGCCTTGGATCAATGTTTTGTCACATACGTTACTGTGGTGGGGCTATTTTTTTATTGCAGGGGTCAGAAACCGACATATCATCTATTTCCTGCAGGGGATAAAGGATACAATTATTGAGCTGCCGAAAGCAATGAAAACCAGATCATGCATCACGAAGGAATCAGTTGGCAAAATAGAAACATTATCCGGGAGAATCTATTACTGAAAAGTTATCAAGTTGTTCAATGGGCGCGCTGATGTATGACTAAAATTTTAAAACCCATCTTGCCCAACTTCTTGTTGGTTGGTGCAGCCAAATGCGGGATGACGTCCCTGTATCACGCCTTAAAACAGCATCCCGACGTTTTCATGAGTATCCCCAAAGAACCGGATTTCTTTTTTGCACAATTTTCCAAAATTCCGACAGGTGGCATCGGCGATGACTGCCTGAATATCGTGCAAAATTTTGACGAGTACCGCCGGCTTTTTGAATACACGGACGGCAAGAAAGTCATTGGCGAAGCCAGTCACACGAATCTTTATTATTACCGGAAGACCATTCCTCTGATCAGGCAGTATTTGGGTGACCCCAAAATTATTATTATCCTCAGAAATCCTGTTGAAAGAGCATTTGCAGCCCACGCGGAGCTCACCCTGGAAGGACGGGAAAATCTGCCGTTCGAGGAAGCTCTTCAACAAGAAGCGAAAAGAATCAAGGAGGGGTGGAGGCCAACCTGGTATTACCAGGATTTGGGATTCTATACGCACCAGGTTAAGGCTTACTTCGATCATTTCAGCAGGGTAAAAGTATGTCTGTTTGATGATTTGAAACGCCAGCCGGTCTCTCTGATACAAGAGCTGTATCGCTTCCTGGAAGTTGATGCCACTTTCATTCCGGATATGACGACCGACTATAATATCTCCGGTGTTCCCAAATCAAAGCTGCTTAAGAGCTTGTTTAGCAGGAAGCCACCATTGCAGAGTGTCGTTAGCTTTCTGGGTAAAAATATCTTCACCGAGGATGGATGGACCCGTTTACGGGAGAAACTGAAATCCAGGTTGTTAGCCAAAACAAAAATCATGAAGCCGGAGACCAGGCGCATCCTGGAAAGCCTATATCGGGATGACGTCTCCAGGCTCCAAGTCTTAATCGATCGGGATTTGACTCATTGGCTGAATGATCCCGCGACGAATTAATGCCTTTAGCCTTCCCCGGCATTATTATGTGCCCATCCAGGCCACATTGCAGAATAGGTGTAAATGGTCATAATGAAAATATTGCAGGAAACAGGACGATTTTGAATTGCCCAGCTTAAAGCCGGTTATTGAAGGAAGAGGTGTTGCCTCTCTCGCCAGAAATTTAACCTACTTGCTGGCAGGCCGCGGTGTTTACTTCATCACGCGGTTTATTTATGTGGTGATCCTGGCTCGGGTTTTGGGACCCAAGGTTTACGGGATGATCAGTTATGGAATCGCCTGGTACCTATTATTCATGCCCTTGACCAGTATGGGGCTGGCTGTTGTTTTGAGCAGGGAGGTTGGTAAAGACCGGCGTAAGGGCAATCACACAGCGTCACTCACCCTCACTCTGCGGATTGTGTCCATCCTCATGGCCACGGCGGTCTATCTTTCTCTCTCTCTTTTTATAGAGGACGATCCTGCGTCCCGGTTGCTGGTATTTTTTTTCGCCTTCGCGCTGATCGGTCGTTCCATGGCTGCTTGGACTGAAACGGTTTATACGGCTTATGAAGTCAATCAATATTCCTTCCGGCAGCAGTCCATCTTCAGACCGCTGGAAGTGGTTCTGGGCCTTTTGGTCCTTATCCTCTGGCAAGAGGCGCTGCCGGTGGTTCTGATCCATGGACTGGTCTGGTGTCTTGAAGCCTTCTACGGATTGTTCATGATTCATCGCCGGGTATTTCCTTTAAGGTTGGGAATGAATTTTGCGGAGCTGAGCCGGATTTTCCTTCAGGGTGTTCCCCTGGGAGTAGCGATGCTTTTAATGGCTTTTCCGAACCAAGGGCCCTTGATATTTTTTCGCCACGTGGCTTCTGCCAGTGATACTCTGGGACAACTGGCGCTGGCCATGCAGGCGTTTATCATTCTCTCTTATATTCCAATGGCCCTCGGGAGTGTTATGCTGCCGGCTCTGAGCCGGTCGGTGGCCAGGGAGGACGGAAAAGACCGTTTGTTTGCGGAAACGGCGCTTCGCTTTTCACTGCTTTCCGGAACGGTCCTGATTCTCCTGGGGACAGCTTTCGGTCCCTGGATGACGGTTCAAATCTTTGGCGATCGCTACACTCAGGCCGGAGCCTTGATTGGGCCAGTGCTGTGGCTGTTGATCCCCTTGGCGGCCAATCACGCTATGACCGGTATTTTGATAGCCGGCAAACAAGACGGACGTGTTCTGCTTTGCGCTGCGCTGGGCGCGTTATTTTTCCTTTTAGTCATTTCGAAAGCTGTGTTGATGTATCATGCCGTTGGCGCGATTTGGACAGCGACAGCTGCAATGACTCTGACATCAATTTGTTTGATAACCGTAGTGCATAAACGCATGACGCTCGATTTACGCTCTTCCGTGATCAAACCAGGACTGGCGCTTTTGCTGACTATGGTAACATTTCATATCCTGTATTACACCGGTCCGGTTTTGGCTCTTGCGGGCTCTTTGGTTACTTTATCCGTCGGAGGTTACCTGCTTAAGTGCCTGACGATACAGGACATGATTTGGCTGAGGCATTCCTTCAGATAGGTTGCCACGCAAAAGGATAACGGCTACGATTATGTTAATGATCATTCCCTATTGAAAAGGAGAAGCAAATGCATTATTTAAAAAATAAAGTTGTAAGGCTAATGATTGTTGTGGTCATGGCCGCTACCCTCTGCGCATGTAATTCGGAAGGCGGGAAAGATGTGCCCCGCAACGGCTCTCAGGGTACGATCCGTATTTCTGGAGCCTGGGCGCTCTACCCCATGATGATTCGGTGGGCTGACGAATACAAAAAGACGCACCCCGGTTGTCAGATTGATGTTGCTGCGGGCGGTGCCGGTAAAGGAATTGCTGAAGCACTTACCGGTCTGGTAGATATCGGGATGGTTTCCCGAAATATTAAGCCGGAGGAAATACAGCGTGGGGCAAAATACATTCCGGTCGTCAAAGACGCGGTTTTTCCCGTTATGAATGCAAACAATCCCGTCATGCGGGAAGTTGCAGCCAAGGGGCTTACGAAAAAGCAGTTCGTGGCGTTGTGGATCGATGGTCAATCCTTGACGTGGGGGCAGTTAACCGGCGGCAAGAATAATGATGCTGTTCATCTTTTCACACGTTCTGATTCCTGCGGGGCGTCAGAAACCTGGGCGGCTTATCTGGGCAAGCACCAGGAGAATCTCAAGGGCGTCGGTGTTTATGGCGATCCCGGTATCACGGAGGCAGTGAAAAAAAACACACGGGGCATTGGATATAACAATCTCAATTATGCTTATGATATGAAAACCGGTATCCCACAGGAAGGCATCCGGGTCATCCCCGTGGATATTAATGAAAACGGACACGTTGATCCGGAAGAAGATTTAAGCACCAAAGAAAAAGCGATGGACGCCGTGCGTAAAGGCCTTTACCCTTCGCCCCCGGCGCGTGATTTGTATATTGTTGTTAAAGGACAATTTTCGGGAGCTGTGCGTGAATTCGTCCTCTGGATCTTGACGGATGGGCAAAAATTCGTGGATGAGGTGGGATATATCAGGCTTCCCGATTCGCAAATTCAGGAAGCCGTCGGGAAGGTGAAAAACTAAAGAAGATGTTTTACCGAAAAGCCAAAAGCGCTGTTGCCGGTGCGCTGATCCGTTTTTCCCATTTGCTGCTATACGGGATTGCCTTTCTGATTCTGGGGATTATTGCGGTCAAAGCCGCACCGATTCTATCCTCGATTTCTTTGGGAGAACTCCTGTTCACCTCGGTCTGGTCCCCTCAACAAGGCCAATTCGGCTTTCTCCCTTTTATCGCGGGGTCGCTGGCTGTCACGGCGCTGGCCATGATTTTTGCGTTGCCCGTCTGTTTGATGAGCTCCGTGTATATAACAGAGTACATGAATCATCGCCTGCGCAAATGGATTCGTTTGTCGATTGATATTCTGGCAGGTATTCCTTCCGTGATATTCGGTCTCTTCGGTGTGTTGACGGTGGTCCCGGCGGTGCGGTTGCTTGGCGAATTGACCGGCAGACCCAGCACCGGATATAGCCTCCTGGCAGCAGGGATTATCCTGGCATTAATGATCAGCCCTTTTATCATTTCTTTAACGGTTGAAGTGCTGATCAATGTTCCGCGGGAGGTCAGGGAGAGCGCCATTTCTCTGGGCGCTACAAGATGGGAAGTTATTTGGTATGTGCTGTTAAAAATATCACGGCCTGGCATTATCGCCGCCATCGTGCTCGGTCTGGCCAGGGCCGTTGGGGAAACCATGGCCGTCATGATGGTCGCGGGCAACGTTGCTAAAATCCCCGGCCATCTCCTGGACCCAGTCTATCCCTTGCCGGCGCTGATTGCCAACAACTACGGAGAGATGATGTCGATACCGAAATATGATTCGGCCCTGCTGTTTGCCGCTCTGATCCTGATGGTGATTGTTGCGGGTTTCAGTATTGCCGCCCATGCGGTTCTTTCCCGGATGCACAGGAGGTATTCTTTTTAAATGCTGAACCGCAAGCAGCAGGAGATTTTTTTTAAGCGATTAATGCAGTTATCCCTGATTTTACTGCTCGGCATGCTTGCCGGTGTGATTCTTGTTATATTGGTCAGGGGCGCTTCCGCACTGAGTCTCTCCATGCTCATCGATATCCCGAAAGGCGGATATTATCTGGGAGGTGAAGGAGGTATTGCCAATGCCATTGCCGGCTCCCTGTATCTTGCTTTTGGCGCATCCCTTTGCGCGTTGTTTTTCAGTCTCCCGGTCGCTTTTGCGCTGCAGAAGGAATATGCCAGTTCCCGCCTTGCCCGTATTAGCCGGGTTGTCCTGGAAGTGCTGTGGGGGACCCCTTCCATTGTTTATGGCGCCGTCGGCTTTGTGGTGATGGTTTATTTCGGCATTCGCGCATCTCTTTTGGGGGGCATCTTTGTGTTGACACTTCTGACGATGCCCATTATGGTCCGGTTGATGGAAGAGATCCTGCGCATGGTTCCCGCGGAATTAAGAGAGATTGCCGTCTCTCTGGGCACAACACGGCTGGAAACAACATGGATCGTTTTCAGGCAGGTTATTCCCGGTATTGTTACGGCAGTTATTCTCGCTTTCGGCCGGGCGATCGGGGATGCGGCCTCCATTCTTTTTACGGCCGGATATACCGATCATATGCCGCGGTCATTGATGGATCCTGTTGCATCTTTGCCTCTGGCCATTTTTTTTCAGATCGGGACGCCCATTCCGGAAGTGCAGGAACGGGCTTATGCCGCCGCTCTGGTTCTGCTTTTGATTGTGCTTGTGGTCAATATTGCGGCAAGAATACTGGGGGAACGTTTCTCAAGAAATGTAATCCGTTAAGGAATAAAAACGATGTCCCATATACAAATACATGATCTATCAGTTCACTACGGAGATTTCGAGGTACTCAAACAGGTTACCCTGGATATCCCCGACCGTCAGATTGTCGCGATTATCGGTCCATCCGGCTGTGGTAAAACAACGTTGCTTAAAAGCATGAACCGGCTTCTGGATCTTTACGATGAAGTATCACTGACCGGATCGGTTGTCATTGATGGGATCAATATTTATGATCAGGATGCCGACCTTCTGGCTTTGCGGAAAAAGGTCGGATTTCTTTCCCAGCGGCCTTATCCGCTTCCCATGTCAATTTACAATAATGTTGCGTTCGGACCGAAGATTCACGGATTGAACGGGGAGGGGATTCCGAAAAAGGCAGCCAAGGTAGCTTCCCAAAATGCACGTTCCGCCATGGATCATTGTGTTGAACACTATTTGCAGCTGGCCGGTCTCTGGGACGAGGTGAAAGACCGCTTGCATAGCCCCGCGGCGAAACTTTCCATCGGACAGCTGCAGCGCCTGGCCTTGGCCAGAACGCTGGCTGTGGAACCGGAGGTTATTCTTGCCGACGAACCCACGTCGGCACTGGATCCCGTTTCCTCCAAGATTGTCGAATCCCGTTTTAAGATTTTAAAACAAGACTACACTCTGGTGGTTGTGACCCACATCCTTCGTCAGGCAAGGCGTCTGGCCGATTATGTGGTCTTTATGTACATGGGCGAAGTGGTGGAATACGGCCCCGCCGAAGAACTATTCAATGCTCCGAAAGATGAACGGACGCGGGCCTATTTGTCAGGAGAAATCAGCTGATGTCCTCATACAGCATGCCGTATCTGAAACAGCTCGAATCTGAATCCATTCATGTTCTGCGGGAGGTAGCGGCGGAATTTAAGAACCCCGTTTTGCTCTATTCCGTGGGTAAGGATTCCAGCGTACTGGTGCGCCTGGCACTGAAGGCGTTTTATCCAGGCCCGATTCCTTTCCCTCTGATGCATGTGGATACCGGCTTCAAGTTTCCGGAAATGTATGCCTTCAGGGACGCTTTCTGCAAAAAGCTGGATGTCCGGCTTATTGTGGAACGCAACGAAGAGTGGATTGCCAGGGGATGTCACCCCCTGAAGACCGGTGTTGATAAATGTTGCAGTCATCTCAAAACCGGGGCATTGCTCACCGCCATCAAAAAACACGGTTTTGACGCGGCCATCGGCGGGGCCAGAAGGGAAGAGGAGAAGTCACGGGCCAAGGAGCGCGTCTTTTCTCTGCGGGATGCCTTTGGTCAGTGGGACCCCAAGAATCAGCGGCCGGAAGTCTGGGATCTTTATAATACACATATTAATGAAGGGGAGACCGTAAGGGTTTTCCCGCTCAGCAACTGGACGGAAAAGGATATCTGGCAGTATATTAAAATGGAAAATATTCCGGTGGTGCCAATCTACTTTGCCATGGAACGGAAGGTTGTCCGGCGCAACGGCATTTTGATTCCGCTGTCGTCGGCATCTGTGGTTGCCGCGGAGAAGGACGGCCCGACGGAAAAGGAAATCGTTGAGACCGTGCGATGCCGCTTCCGGAGTCTGGGATGCATTCCCTGCACCGGCGCGATTGCGTCAACGGCGGTCAGTATTGACGAAATCATAACCGAAGTGATCGTGGCCAAAAAATCGGAACGGGAAAACCGTGTTATTGATTTGACCAGTGATGCTTCCATGGAGAAGAAGAAAAAAGAGGGATACTTTTGACAACCAGTAAAGAACATACCCTGCTGCGGTTTTCAACGACGGGCAGCGTGGACGACGGCAAATCGACGTTGATCGGACGGTTGCTATATGAAACAAAGACCATTTTTGAAGATCAGTATGCCGCTATAGAAAAAACCTCCCGCAAGCGGGGAATGGCGGAAGTCGATCTGGCGCTCCTTTTGGACGGCTTATCCGCGGAACGGGAACAGGGCATTACCATTGATGTTGCACATCGTTATTTCGAGACAGCCAACAGAAAGTTTATTATCACGGATAGTCCCGGCCACGAGCAATATACCCGGAATATGATCACCGGAGCATCGACCGCCGACTGCGCCATCATTCTGATTGACGCCCGCAACGGGGTGCTTACACAATCCAAACGCCATGGATTTCTTGTATCCCTCTTGCGGATTCCTCATTTGGTGGTCGCCATCAACAAGATGGACCTGGTGGATTATTCTGAAGACGTTTATAACATGATCGTTGAGCAATATACCGAATTTTCCGAAAAACTGGATATCCATGATCTTGTCTTCATCCCGGTTTCCGCTCTCAAGGGTGACAACGTGGTGGAAAAAAGCGCGAACATGCCCTGGTACGAGGGCGCTTCATTGCTCCATTATCTGGAGACGGTGCACGTTTCCGCCGACAGGAATCTGGTGGACTTTCGTTTTCCGGTTCAGTATGTCATCCGGCCGCATCAGGATTTCAGGGGCTTTGCCGGCAGGATTGTTTCCGGCACACTGAGTCCGGGAGAGGAAATAGTCATTCTTCCTTCGGGCAAAACGACACGCGTCCGATCGATCGTCACCTATGAGGGAGAACTCACGGAAGCTTTCGTACCGCAGTCCGTCGTCCTGACCCTTGAAGACGAGATTGATGTCAGCCGGGGTGATATGATCGTCAGGAAGAATAATCTTCCTTATGTCGGGTCGAATTTTGAAGGCATGATCTGCTGGATGGATGATGTGCCCATGTCCCTCAACAAAACGTATCTTTTACTGCATACCACGCGGACGGTTAAAGCGTTTGTTTCCAGAATTATTTATAAAGTGGATGTCAATAACCTTCATCGTCATCAGGCGGATATCCTCAATCTGAACGACATCGGTCGGGTCGAGCTTCAAGCGACATCGCCGATCTTTTCCGACCCTTATAAAATGAACCGCAGTACGGGGTGTTTTATCCTGATTGATCCCCTGACCCATCATACGGTGGCGGCGGGGATGATCCGGGGATTATCCCGAACGATTGAAGATATTATTCCAAAAGATGAAACGGCCATGTCCAATCAGAACAAATCCCCGGACACGGTTTGGCGGGATTGGAACATTGATCGTCAGACCCGAGAAGCTCGCAGCAATCATCAGGCTGCGGTTATATGGCTGACCGGATTATCCGGAGCGGGAAAATCAACCGTCGCCATGGCGCTGGAAAAGAAACTTTTTGATCTTGGCCACCAGACCATACTTCTGGATGGTGACCAGCTGCGCCACGGTTTGTGCGCTGACCTCGGCTTTTCCGAAAAAGACCGGCAGGAAAATATAAGGAGAGCGGCTCAGGTGGCGAGACTGTTTTTTGAATCCGGTCACCTGGTCATTTGCACATTTATTTCTCCGTTTGCTAAAGACAGAGCCATCGCCCGTTCCTTAATTCCGGAAGGGCATTTTTTTGAAATTCACGTCTCCTGCGATCTGGATGTGTGCAAGCGGCGTGATCCCAATGGGCTGTATCAGAAGGCCATGCGTGGAGAAATTAAAAATTTTACCGGTGTATCGTCGCCGTATGAAGCCCCCGATCATCCGGAAATTCTGCTGCATACGGATTTGCAAAGCGTGGAAGACAGCGTTGCCTGTATTCTGAATATGCTCAAAGAGAAAGAGATTATCAGACGATGATCAGATACCGCTTTGTCCTTCGCCGGCTCAGAGGAATCAAGCAATTAGACAAACACTTATGCATGTAAAAGATCAATCAGCCAAACGATTGGAATAAGCAGAGTACTTCACATGACTAATTCCCTCATAGAAGTCAATCCCCATGCCGCCCATCCCACATCGCCCGCGGCGCTGGTCAGAAACCTGTGGCATAACCGCCAGCTCATTGTGCAGATGGCCAAGCGCGAAGTGGTAGGCCGCTACAAGGGCTCATTGATGGGAATGGCGTGGTCGTTTTTCAATCCCCTGCTGATGCTGGTTATTTATACCTTTGTTTTTTCAGTTGTCTTCAAGACACGCTGGGGCATTAACGTGCAGGAAGGTAAAATGGATTTCGCTATGATGCTTTTTGTCGGCATGATTATTCATGGATTATTTGCTGAATGTGTTAATCGCGCGCCGGGACTTATTCTTTCCAACGTCAACTACGTTAAAAAGGTGGTCTTCCCGTTGGATATACTGCCGTGGATCGCATTCGGGTCCGCGCTTTTTCACGCGGTCATAAGCCTGGTCGTCCTGATCGTCGCCCAACTAATCTTTATGGGGCATATCCCTTTTACGGCGCTGCTTTTTCCCGTCGTTATGCTTCCGCTTGTATTTGCAACAATCGGATTCGCGTGGTTTCTGTCGTCACTGGGCGTATTTATGCGCGATATCGGTCAAATAACCGGCATCATAACGACCGTGCTTTTATTTATATCCGGTGTGTTTTTTCCGATTAGCTCTCTACCGGAGACCTACCGAATATGGATGAGACTCAATCCCCTGGCCGTGATTATCGAAGAGGGGAGAAACGTATTGATCCTCGGGAAACTGCCTGATCCGGTTACCTGGTGCATTATGATGGTGGTTGGGCTGATCATTGCCTGGGCCGGATTTGCCTGGTTTCAAAAGACACGAAAGGGATTTGCCGATGTCCTCTGAAAATATTGCCATACGGGTTAACAATCTCAGCAAATGCTATCAGATCTACGACCAGCCCAACGACCGGCTCAAACAGTCTATTTATCCCCGGATTCGACGCCTTATGGGTATGACACCGGGACAATACTATCGCGAATTCTGGGCGCTCAGGGATATTTCATTCGAGGTGATCAAGGGCAGGACGGTTGGCATCATTGGCCGCAATGGTTCTGGAAAATCCACTCTTTTGCAATTGATCTGCGGCACCATTTCGCCAACCACGGGGAGCGTGGAAACCCACGGCCGCGTTGCTGCCTTACTGGAACTGGGCTCCGGTTTCAATCCTGATTTCACCGGCCGCGAGAATGTTTTTATGAACGGCGCCATTCTGGGGTTGAGCCAGGAGGAAATCAATGCCCGCTTTGAGGATATTGCAGCGTTTGCGGATATTGGCGATTTCATCGAACAGCCTGTGAAAACATATTCGAGCGGAATGCTGGTAAGGCTTGCTTTCGCGGTTTCCGTTTGCGTGGACCCGGATATTCTCATCATTGATGAGGCGCTGGCGGTTGGCGATGCAGCCTTTCAGTTTAAATGTCTGGACAGATTGCGGATTCTGACATCCGGCGGCACCACCGTCCTTTTTGTTTCCCATGATGTAAGTATGATGAAGAATTTTTGTCATCAAGTTTTATATCTTCAGGAGGGGCGGGAGAGGGCTCGGGGCGCTCCGGAAGAAATGGCGGAACGGTATTACATGGATATGCGTGATGAGCAGCGCCGTTATGCCGCCGCCGGCAAGCATATTACGGTCAAGCCTTTTCTGGGTGAAAAAAACGGCATCGCCTTCGGCACGGAAGAAGGCCAGATTCTATCGGCAAGTTTTACGAATTCACAAGGCTTGTTCTCCAGCTATATGAAAGGAGAAGAAATTGAAGTACGTATCGAAGCTAAACACCTTACGTCGTTGCCCAACCCTTATATTAGTTTAATCATCCACGATCGCAGAATGATGGATGTGGGAGGCAGTTTTTTCCCTCTTAATGGTATTTTAGACGGTGAAGGATGGAAAAAGGGAGCGATTATTGCGCGTTTCAGCGCGAACCTGGCCGCCGGGCGTTATCACATCACGGTCAGACTCGAAGACCGGGCTTCAGAGACAGTCTTTCAGCCCATTGACAAACAGGCGGGGCTGTTGTCATTCGAGGTAATAGAAAAGAATAAAACATTTCTTGGTACAGTTGACCTGGGTATTCATACACGATCAAAGATTCGCATCGTTGCCCTGCTCACGGTTCGGAACGAGGCGTTGTATCTTGATCGATGCTTGAGACATTTGTATGAACAAGGCATTGAGACATGTGTGATTGATAATGAATCGACTGATTCCACTTTGGAAATTGCGCATAAATATCTTGGCCACGCTGTATTTCGAATTGAAACACAACCCTTCCCGGGTTTTTATGATTGGACGAATTTGCTATCTTACAAAGCACAACTATCAAGAGAAATTGATGCTGATTGGTTTATTCATTTGGATGCCGACGAAATCCGCGAAGCGCCCACGCCTTTTAAATCTCTGTATGAAGGTATCCTGCAAGCCGATCAGGAAGGCTACAATGCCATCAACTTTGATGAATTTATTTTTCTGCCCACATCAGACGATGAGTCTTTTGAAGGAACGGATTATGTTGAAAAAATGCAGTATTATTATTTTTTCGAACCAATACCTTTACGGCAGATCAAAGCATGGAAAAATACCGGCCAGACCGTCGATATCGTCTCTTCCGGCGGGCACAGCGCTAACTTTGAAGGCAGGAAGATATATCCGGATAATTTCATTCTGCGTCACTATATTGTCTTAAGCCGTGCCCATGCCATCGCAAAATATGGAAACGAACGCATTTATTCCCGCGAGGAAGTGGAGCAGCGCGGTTGGCATGGCACGCGTGCTACATTCAGTGCAGACAGGCTTGTTCTTCCAAGCAAACGTGAACTCAAAACAATATCTGCAAATGGCTGGGATCGATCTCAGCCATGGGCAAAGCATACTTTTTTAGGCAATGGAGATGCTTCATAATTAAATTGTTTGCTGTTGGGTAGTATTTATTACTTTCAAACTGGTATGTTTGAGCCTTTTGAAAAGCTTTATGAAAAGAGTATAATAAGCAAACAGTTTGAATTGTATATTTTTAAACTTTTAGAGAAATATATGCCCCCATTGAGCACTAACTTGCATCTGAAGATGCATGAACAAGGTAAAAAAGCGCGGAAACTGGCTGTCCTCTATCACACCACAAATCGATATTGGAAATGAATCAATTGAAATATTGGAGAAAATTCACTAAAGAAATAAATAAAGTGCCTTTCTGTTATAAAGATCCCCATTTTTCCTATACATTGCCTGTTTGGGAAAAGTATTTAAAAAAAGATACAGTCTTTCTTTTTATAAATTATGACGACATTATTGATGGCCGGGGAATTTCTCGTATATCAGATTTTCTGCAAGCTGATATCAGCTTAAGTTTTGTAGATGCTAGTCTGAAAAGAACTCTTCCCGGTTCACTTTCGTTCCGGAAAGCCGAAAAAATATATACCCGGTTGTGTTCGCTGTCCAATGCTGGCAGTTGAAACCTTGAAGTTGAACCGAAACAAGTTTTTTGAAAAATCATGCTATACGATTTTCTAACCGAAGACAAACAGAGCTGATTGCCATCATGATACAAGAACAGGACAAAATGCAGTATCCAAAAATCGCCTTCGGTGTCCTTTCATGCAGGGATTCTGCCGCTGCTGTTACACAGCTTGCGAACGCCGTCTATCCGCACAGGGTTATAGTACATCATGATTTTTCAAAGCATTACGATTTTGACATTGAACGGCCTAATGTTATCATACTGCCGCAACCGCTAAATACGGCGTGGGCCGGATGGTCTTTGGTCGAGGCCTGCGCTCTGCTAATGCAGGAGGAGATGCGCGATCCGCAGTGTACCCATTTCCAACTATTGTCTGAAAGCTGTCTGCCGATTCGCTCGATTAAGGACTTTGAATCATATTTGGCGGCGACGCAACCTGACGCGATGATCGACCTGGAACTACTTACCAACCCAGGATCAGATATCCTGCTTAGCCACGGATGGCGTTATCTTACGCGCTCCCGGCGTGCCATGCGAATAGCCATGACGTCGCGCTCATGGTGGCTAGGCAGCGAAAAGACGGCTCAGCAGATGGACTCGTGTTGAATTGCGCCCTGTCTAGGCCGGAGGCCACTTTGACAGGGCGACTGCGGCAACGGTTGGGAAAGCTGATTTTTAAAATGACAATAGCGAATGGGAAAGGCTGCTTTCCATTGTTTGATTATGAGAACTGTTACGTTGGCGGACAATGGTTCGGCATATCGCGTCGCGTTGCCGAGTTGTTGTTAAAGGTGCCAGAGGATCATCCGCAAATTGCCGAACATTTTTCCCGGTGCTTTATCCCTGACGAATCCTACTTTCATACTCTTATTGGTAATATGAAAGCACTACGCGTTGCCGCCAGTAATCACGCCTTATTCTGGACGTACGGAAATAGCGGACCGAATACTCTGGATGAAAGTTACCTGGAACGCCTTACCTGTAGTGGAAAATACTTTGCGCGCAAATTCCCATTGGACGGAAGCGCCGATTCGTCGGCAGGTGTTGCAGATGATTAAGGGCGCCACCCACGGCAAGCCCTCGAATAGTGTGGCACAAGAATAAAATTAAATGCGGTGACTGAAATATCAATCGCGCATCAAATATAGATCTTACCTCAATTGAACATAAATAACCAAATATCGAACGTGAATGATTCACCATATAAAGACCTGCCCGTTTTGGCCTTGATGACCCTTGTCCTGTTTGCCTTTAAGGCGATATGGGCTGTCCTCATTTCTTCCGGGCCAGCGTATCCTGATGAATTAACCTATAAATTAAATGCTTGCGCAATTTTTGCTCTTCAAAAATACGCGACCGCGCATTACCCGCCTTTATATCCCTTAGTGCTTGCCCCCGCTCTTTTTTTTAAGCATTGGTATGAGGTTATGCTCGTTCAAAACGCTTTTTGGTCAAGCCTCGTCGTTCCGGCTACCTGGTTCCTTGCGCGTGCAGCCAATGTGCGGCATCCATTACTTGCAGCGTTGCTTGCGGGTTTATTGCCGATGCACATTGTATATACAAATCTTCTATTAAGTGAAAATTTATTTGTGCCGCTTTTTGTTATAGCCGTGGCATTGGCACTACGGGGAGACAAGCGCGGAAATGTTGAAGCGTTGGGCTTCGGCTTCGTTTTAGGAATTACCCATCTTACGAAATACCTGTTTCTTCCAGCGTTGCCACTGCTTTTCGGTGCATGGTTGTACTCTCGCAGCATGAATATGCCGGATACCAGATCCGAAAGTCTGCTCCGCCGATACAGGCCTGCATTTTTAGTATTAGCAAGCTACGGTGTGGTTATGGGGGCTTGGCTGATTTACGGTTTGGCCAGTGATTTTTACTTAAGGCAGCTATTTGGTTTAGGCATCTCTGGAGGGATAGCACAGGCAGCCACAGGCGGTTCTTTATTAATGTGGGTTGCGGCTTATAGTTCCTACGTCATTCTGGCCTGGCTTCCTATCTGGGGGATGATCGTAATCTGGGCGTCTCAATTCAGTGATAAAGCCTTGCGGATTCGCTTGGACACACAACAGAGACTGTTTCTTGTTCTTGCCCTGCTACTTTTGGGTTGTTATTGGCTCCTCGCCGTCCAGCACTCTTTTGGAGCAGGTTATAACTACCCTGTGCCGCAGCGTTTGATCGGGCGCTACCTGATGCATTTATCGCCGATTATGTTAGTTGTTGGCTTATGGTTTCTGGAAAGGATTGTTGAAAGAAAGGCGCCATTTCGAGATATGAAAGCATGCATCGGTATAGGCGTGTTGGTCGGGTTTTCCTTCTTAGCTTGGGAGATCCTTTTTAATAAAGCTATTGGAAAATATGCTATATCTATTCCCATAAGCGAATCCGGTGGAGTTGATGTTATAGCCATGGTTTCGTCATCGGTGTATTTAACAGCTATCGCCAGTGTTCTACTGCCTTTGATATTTTTGCGCTTTCGAAAAACTGATATTCGATTGTTTGTATTGCCCATGATTGTGTTTATGCTGGTATCCATAATGGTGGATGCCAAAAGAATGTCTGCCTATCAGAATGGTCTTCATTATCGGCAAATGGCCTATGCCATAGCAAACCTTAATGATCATGGTGATACATTTAATATCTATACAGACAGTAAAGACTTGTCACCATTGATGAGTCAAAGTTTCCGTGGTAAAGATTGGGCCATGAAAATGAACCAGCGAAGGCTTGCATTCTGGGGAGTGAAGCAAAAGCAGATTTTGATACAAGATGTTTCAACGCAGGCTGGTTTTCAATTCGCTTCAATTCAATCCCCATCACTTCTTGTTTCCAGTATGCTCTTTAATCTTAAACCCCTCCGAGAATACAGCGTGAATGAAGATAAATATTATATCTATCGCATCGATGGCCTTGACCCCAAGGTACTCCGCCCGCTTATTTCGATTTCGGGAAAGGATGGAAAATGAAACTCATTATACAAATTCCGTGTTACAATGAAGCGGATACTCTTACTATAACACTTTCTGCGCTTCCGCGCACAGTGCCGGGTTTTGATAAAGTCGAATGGCTGGTTATTGATGATGGCAGTATGGATGCGACTGTAAAAGTTGCGCAGGAAAATGGTGCGGATCACATTGTGAGGCATACCCGAAATCAGGGGCTAGCCCGCGCTTTTATGACGGGCGTCCGGGAAGCTGTTCGTCTTGGCGCTGATATCATTGTCAATACGGATGCTGATAATCAGTATAACGCGGACGATATTCCGTCTTTAATTCAGCCGATTATCAATGGACAGGCGGATATTGTTGTGGGCGAAAGGCCGATCGACAATATTAATCATTTTTCTCCGGTTAAAAAGATGCTCCAGAAAATAGGAAGCTGGGTTGTCAGAACGGCGAGCCGGACAGACATTCCTGATGCGGCAAGCGGTTTTCGTGCCATGACTCGTAATGCCGCCCAGCAACTGATCGTCTTTAATAATTATACCTATACGCTGGAAACCATCATTCAGGCTGGTCAAAAAAACATGGCGATTACTTCGATACCCATCCGCGTGAATCAGGATATGCGCCCCTCAAGGCTTGTGAAAAGTATTCCATCATATATTATCCACAGCATCGTTACGATTGTTCGCATCTTTATCATTTATAGGCCCTTTCGGTTTTTTTTCTCGATTGGAATTGTATTGTTCGGGGCCGGTACTTTGATTGGATTGCGTTTTATGTGGTTTTATATCAATGGGCAAGGTGACGGCCACATACAATCGCTGATTCTCACCAGTGTGCTGATTGGTATGGGCTTTCAGACACTTCTCATTGCCGTTGTCGCTGATTTGCTCTCAGCGAACCGTAAATTATTGGAAGATTTGCGTTACAATTTAAAAGTTCTTTCACGAAATGATTAAAGTATTGATCCAAAGTGTCGATGCTGCGAATAGAAGTTGATTAGGGTAAGTTCAAATCTTTTCTAATTTTCCAATTCATCATGGTGTCAGAGGCAAGCCCGCACTAAATAAAAATCCTTGCCGCCGGAAGGAAAAGGCTTTTGAAAAAAAGTGCTATTCAGAATGAAGGGCTATAAAATCAGAGGATTTTGTTAAAAAACAGATTTACTGACGGTGGAAGAAAGCATTGCCTTTATTCTGGATATTTGAAACAAGTATGAAATTGTCAAGTGGTCGTCAGCTATCACAAAGATTTTAGTAACAGATGTTGTGTGAGTAAAAAATGCAGCAATGTATAATCGTATTAGGAATGCACCGAAGCGGCACGTCAGCCGTTACCGGATATTTAAGCAAATTGGGTATATCGTTAGGATCGAAACTGATGTTGCCCAATGAATATAATGAAAAAGGATATTTTGAGAATGATTACATTGTCAAAGCGAATGATCATATTCTGCAAACACTAGGTTCATCGTGGGATGACCTGTTTTTATTTGAAGACGAATGGTGGCGGATGCCGCAATTAATACCCCATATCGACGCTGTTAAAAAAATTATCCAGCAGGAATTTTCTACCAGTCGATTGTTTTGTATTAAAGATCCGAGAATATCCATTCTCCTGCCCTTTTGGATCAGCATATTGCAGGAACTCAATATTGAGCCATTCTTTATCATTCCGCTGAGACATCCGTTGGAAGTGGCTGAATCACTGAAAACAAGGGATGGATTTTCCATTCAGAAGGGGCTTCTTCTGTGGATGAACAACATGCTGTCGATTGAGTATTACAGCCGGCCATCAAAAAGAATCTTCCTGAAATTTGACGATTTTTTAACATATCCGACCGATACCCTTCATTGTATTTTTAATCAATTCAACATCGATTTTCCGAATGCGGGATCACCGTTCGATGTTATAGCCAAAGAATTATTAGATCCAAAGTTGAAACATCATAATATAAAAGAGCTAAACTTCGCTAGCGACACACTCTCATTGATTGATCGTTTTTATGAAATCCTGTTGCATGCTCACAATAGTACAGAAATGGATGAGAATGTTTTAACGGATATAGATAAAATCAGGGCTGAATATAAAAGATTAAGTTCTTTATTTTATAATCAGGATATTAGAAAGGCATCCATAATCCATAAAACATCCCTTGATCTCAAGCGCCAGATTGACGATCTCAACCAAATCGCTATAGAACGTGACAGTCAGATTGCCGACCTTCGTCAATCGGTAGCCAAACGCGATGCGCAGATCGTCAATCTCCATCGATCCGTGGCTGAACGTGATGGTCAGATTTCTGAACTCATATCGTCAACCAGTTGGCAGATTACGCTGCCGCTGCGCATTGTCGGCCAACAGCTAAAAAGATTCCAACGCGCTGTTGATCTTGCCGGACCTGCTATTCAGCGAGGGGGCGGTCTGAAAAGCACGATTACGAAAGCAATGCGTCTATACCGTCATGAAGGCCTGCCTGGTATCAAGCGGGGTTTCCGGATGCTTGCCACCTCTGTGCCCTATCGGATTCCTCAGAATGACACATACTCGGAAGAATCACTCGCCCAAATGAAAGCTTTAATTGATAGTTTTGAACATAAGCCGTTGATCTCGGTGGTGATGCCCACGTATAACACTAAACCGGAATGGTTGAATGAAACCATCGAAACAGTACGCAACCAAGTCTATCCATACTGGGAATTGTGCATAGCTGATGGCGGCAGTGGAAAGGAAACGAAAGATTGTCTGTTGCAATGGCAGAAACTGGATCAAAGGATTAAGGTTGTATTTCTGGAAGAAAACAAAGGGATCGCCGGCAATTCCATCGAAGCCTATGCCATTGCCCACGGTGATTACATCATCTTGTTAGACCATGATGATTGCTTGAGCAGAGATGCTCTGATGGAAGTGGTTCTTTGTATCAATAAAAATAGCGAAGCCGATTTTATATATTCGGATAAGGCAGTTTTTTCAGATGAAACAAAAGAGATTCTTGCCTACCATTGCCTTCCCGGCTTCAGCCCGGATTTGCTCCGTTCCTGTAACTATGCGAGTCATCTTACTGCGTTTTCCCGATTCATCATTGACGAAGTCGGATTCCTCAAACAAGGGTATGATGGCAGCCAGGATTATGAATTTGAATTAAGAGTAATCGAGAAAGCACGAAAGATTTTAAATATCCCTAAAGTGCTTTATTTCAGCCGGGCTGGTCAGGGGTCTGTTGCCCTGAATCCTGAAAGTAAAATGTATGCGTATGAAGCTGGAAGAAAAGCGATAGAGGAACATATCAAGCGGATCGGATATGAAGGTGATGTTGAATTTATGAGGGCAACCTACTCCTTCAGAATTCATTACAAAATCAAGGGAAATCCGCTCGTTTCCATTATTATTCCCAATAAGGACCATAAGCAGGATTTAAAAAAATGTATCGACTCCATCATGACAGGATCGACCTATAGGAATTATGAGATTATTATCGTTGAAAACAACAGTGAAACGGATGATATCTTCGAATATTACGATGCATTAAAGAATGTAAAAGAGATTAAGATCATCAAAATCACTGGAAAAGAATTCAACTTTTCCGCCATCAATAATTATGCAGTTCAGTGTGCGGAAGGGGAGCATGTCCTGTTACTCAATAATGATACGGAAGTGATTACTCCGCATTGGATTGAAGAAATGCTGGCATTTTCTCAACGTGAAGACGTTGGCGCAGTGGGTGCCAAACTTTATTATGCCGATAACCGGATACAACATGCCGGGCTGGTGATAGGCCTTACGAGAGATATTGCTTCGCATTATCATCATGGGAATGACCGAAGACATACCGGTTATATGCACAGGTTGACAATGCCACAAAATTATTGTGCAGTGACTGGTGCATGTTTAATGGTGAAGAAGCGTCTGTACCTTGAAGTTGGTGGCATGGATGAGATCAACTTCAAAATTGGCTTGAATGATGTTGATTTTTGCCTGAAGTTGCGGGAAACAGGAAAGATAAATGTATGGACACCCTATGCAGAGCTTTATCATTATGAAAGCGTATCGAGGGGTCTTGATAAGACGCCGGAAAAATCTGCCAGATTACAATCCGAAAGTCTGTTCTTTAGAAACAAATGGAAATTATATTTTGAGCAGGGAGACCCGTATCATAACGCGGGCATAGTCTGTTAGACAGGATGCATCATTTATTGAGCTGAATATATACGATACGAAGGTGACATTCATTATGATCCATTATTTTACAAGCATCACAGAAAACTATCTCGCCAAGGCAAGGGTATTGTGCAAAACTTTGAAGAAGTACAATCCTCACAGCAAGTTTTACGTGGGATTGACCGGTGATCTACCCTTCGACTTTAATCCGGCCATGGAGCCCTTTGACGGGATTTTACTGACACATGAGCTTGAATTGATTACGCAGAAAGATTTATTTTTCTTCAAGCATACAGTCACCGAAGTATGCACAGCCGTTAAGCCCGCCATTGCCCTCACGTTGATCCAAGAATACAATGCTGAGAAGGTTGTGTACCTGGATCCGGACATTATGGTTTTTGCGGAAATGCAAGAAATCGATCTTCTGCTTGATAAGTACAGTATGATCTTTACACCCCATCAACTTGACTTTGAAGAAGATGATTCATATGTCGTATCCAACGAGATCTTATTTCTCAAACGTGGCACTTACAATTTGGGTTTTTTTGGCGTAAAGGCTGACGAAACCGGCCTTAAGTTTTTAAAGTGGTGGAATAATCGCCTGATGCTTTATTGTTTTGATGATGATTATGAATTATTAAATATTCTTGAACCGGATGGTCTTCTTGGTATGTTTACGGATCAAAAATGGATTGATCTTGTCCCGGCTTATTTTGATGGATATCATATCTTGAAAGACCCGGGATATAATGTTTGCACATGGAACATGACTCGAAGGCATATCAAACGGAAAGAAGATGGTTCGTACACCGTCAATGGGAAGCCATTAAGATTTTTTCATTTTTCCGGTTTTGATACAGGAGGGCACCATAACGAGATGCAAAGAGCTTTGAATTATAACGATAAGAATCGAGAGGTAACTATTCTATCCGCCATATACGAGAAACAGTTAATAGAGAACGGACAGAAGCTGGTAGAAAAAATTCCGTATAAATACAAAGATTATTCGAATGGCAAGTTAATTTCAAAAGCTGAACGTAAAATATTGCATGTGAGAAGAGACCTATATGGCCTTTTCCCTAACCCATTTGTTGTTACAGAGGGCGCATGTTATTATAAGTGGGTCAGAGAAACATACAGGCGCGATGTTGAAAAAAGTCGCAGAGATCAGATTGCACAGAAAATCACTTATAAGAAAGCACTCAACTTCTTGTTCCCCCCTTCTACAGCAACGGGACAATGGCTTCGTAAAATAAGAAGAATTATAGTGGAAAAAAGTCATTAATCAAAACGAGGATCAGGCTGCAATAGGGTACTCGAGACCGGTTTTATTTTATGGATTTTGAGAAACAAATCTCCATGGGTTCATCAAATAAAGTAAGTTTGTGGATGATATTATTTATTCTTGTTGCCGGATCTTTTTTTTCAGCAATCATCCCTCCCTTTCAATCTCCGGATGAGTTTGACCATATTAGTCGCGCTTATTTATTAAGCAAGGGTAAGATTGTTTTGGATGCGCCCAAAGGGAAGGATTCGGGCGGCAGGATAGACTCCGGGCTTATGGCCTACATGTCCTCCTATGAAGTTCTGCCACGCAAACCAGAAAGAAAGTTATCCGCTGACGAAGTATATTCTGCAAACCGCATTAAATGGACAGGTACTAAAGAATTCCGTTCCTTGCCGGGAATCAGTTACTATTTTCCGATAATATACACGCCTCAAGCAGTGGGGCTTGCGTTAGGTGAAAAATTAAAGCTGTCGGTCGATACATCCTACCGTTTGGCCAGATTCATAGCTCTTGTGTCCATCGCAATAATTTTGTTCGTCACATTTAACATATACCCTGTGAACCCCCTAACAATCGCTCTGCTCATTATACCGATGAGTGTATTTCAAATCTCATCTGCCAGTCAGGATGGTATTTCAACCGCCCTGGGAATTCTTGCCATTGCGACGTTTTTACGAATGACAACTGAAAAAGACAATACAAGCCCCTGGTTCTTTTATATACTTACATTTTCTGTCGCTCTGGTAACGACGAGCAGACCTTTTTTGCTGCCCTTAGTAATCCTTGTTTTGGCGGCTTGTTTTTACACCAAGAACAAGAAGTTTTTTTGTGTTTTTACTGCTGCAGCGTTTTTTATTATTGCGTGGCTTGGTTTTACAATGCATACAACCATTGATTCCAGATTTGTTGTAGGACATTCAACATCAAATGCCACTGTCTTTTACATTAAAAATCCCCTACAATTCTTCAATGTTCTGTGGGCGACACTTTCGAATATTGGCCTTGCTCAATTCTATGGAGCGTCTTTCTTTGGATACCTCGGATGGCTGGATACGCCATTCAGCCCAAAAGCATATAAGTTTTTTTTCACATGCACTATCTTGATTGGTCTGCTATCCGTGTCAGCTAAAAACTTTAAGAAGGAGTGGGTTGCGCGGTCGATCCTTTTTTTCAGTGCGCTTACTTCTATTCTTTTGATATTCTTTGCAATATTGATAAAAGATAATCAGCATCCTGCCAGCCTGATCCAAAGTGTTCAAGGTCGATATTTTTTAATTCCAATGATTATGATTGCTTATGCCATTTCAGGGGGATTAAAATTCTACGGGGGTATATTTCGGAAAATCGCGCTATGTCTGGTTATCCTTTTAGGAATATTTACAATTTTTAGCACTCCAAAGTTGCTAATTGAGAGATATTATCTTGCTCCCCTACAACCCGCACAGATTTCCGTCAAATATTTACACAGTCGCAACTGAATGTTTATCGTTAAAGATTTAAGTGAAACGCATTTAGACAAAAAGCGGACAAAAGCATTGAAATTAATCATCCAAATACCGTGCTTCAATGAAGCCAAAGCGCTTCCCATAACGCTTTCGGCACTGTCCCGTAACGTTCCTGGTTTTGATTCCGTTTAGTGGTTGATCCTCTATTGGTCCTTTGGCTTGTGAGGGGTAAATATTTCCGGCCTTTGAATATCGTTTCGTTATGAAAAAAAACTCATTCGCTAGCACAGCACCGAAAAGGCAAAAACAGTCCAACTAATCCATTGACACTACAATATGATTTTAGTAGTAAATGACAGTTTCTTCGATAAGTTACATTTTAATAAATCTCCGGGCTGCAAATCGCAAATGACAATAAACACTATTCGATTATGATGAATGCTTTTATCTGAAGGATAGTTTATTAGTGTAGGTCAGATTTGTTCTTATGCAAAATAAAATTGCAATTTTTATTGTCAATTATAACTCAAACGCCATGCTTGTCCGTTGTCTGGAATGCTTTATCGGTCAGAAATTCATTACTTCCGATATACTTGTTTTGGATAATGGCAGCGAGGATCCAATACCGGAAGATTACTCAATCAGATTTCCTTCTGTAAAATTTTTCAAAAGCGAAAATAATATTGGTTTTGCGGCCGGGAACAATCTGCTGTTTCAAAAAACAAAAGGATATGATTGGATAGCGCTGGTGAATCCGGATGCGTTTCTGGAGCCGGAGTGGCTAAGCAAAATGTTAAAAGCGGCACTGGCCCATCCTGAATATTCCTTTTTTGCATCACGTCTTGTACAGGCTGAAAATCAAGAAATACTCGATGGTGATGGCGATACGATGCATGCAAGCGGTCTGGCTTGGCGGACAGGATATGGTCAACCAGTATCCAGGGCCTCTATAGAATCCAGGGAAATATTTTCTCCCTGCGCGGCGGCCGCGCTATATCGGCGCGATGCCCTGGAAGCAGTGAATGGATTTGATGAAGCATTCTTTTGCTATTTTGAGGATGTTGATCTTGGATTCCGTCTGCGTCTTGCCGGTCATCGCTGTCTTCTGGTACCCGAGGCTGTGGCCTATCATGTCGGATCGGCGACCGCAGGAGGGCGACGCAGTGATTTTGCCGTATATCACGGCCACCGTAATTTGGTTTGGACGTATATAAAAAATATGCCGGGTGCGCTGTTTTGGCTGTTGCTTCCAGCGCATATAGCACTTAATCTCATAACCATCGTCTGGTTTACTGTGCGAGGTCAGGGTAAGGTAATATTGAAGGCCAAAAGAGATGCTCTTTATGGTATCCCCCGCATGTGGCAGAAACGGCGCGAAATTCAAAAAAATCGAAAAGTATCTTCAGGAGATATCTGGAAAATATTGGATAAGCGGTTTCTTCCTGGATTAAAGCAAATCCGGCAGAGGTGGTTCTAAATGCGAAACGTATCAGCAATAATTGTCAATTATAATGCCGGTCCTTTGTTGAAAGAGTCTTTCAATATGCTGTTGGGTTCGGCGTCTGTTGCTAAGGTGTTTGTTGTTGATAATGGATCTACAGATCACAGCATGGATGAAATGGACCAGCTGGCCGCTTTGCAATCTCGTTTGATTTGCATTCGTAATAGTAAAAATTTAGGTTTTGCGAGGGCATGTAATATCGGTGTTGAAGCTGCCGGCAATTGCGAATATCTGCTTTTTCTGAATCCGGATTGTTTGATTGACGGAAATGCCCTGGAGCTGTTGTTGGCGTTTATGAAGTCATCGCCGGAAACAGGTATGGCCGGGCCGCTGTTGCTCAATCCGGATGGAACAGAACAGTCCGGGGGAAGAAGATCCGTACCGACGCCGTGGCGTTCTTTTATTCGTGCGTTTGGATTGTCAAAGCTCGGTCAAAGATTTCCACGTCTCTTTACTGATTTTTTACTGCATCAACAACCGCTGCCGGATAGTCCGGCGGAAGTGGAGGCCATTTCCGGTTCCTGTATGTTGGTCCGGCGTGAAGCTTTGTCGGATGTCGGCTTGTTGGATGAGAATTATTTCATGCACTGTGAAGATCTGGACTGGTGTATGCGTTTTCGTCAGAAGGGTTGGAAAATAATGTTTGTCCCGGATGCCCGGGTAGTTCATCATCAGGGCACTTGCAGCCAAGCAAGGCCTGTTTTTGTGGAATGGCATAAGCATAAAGGCATGATGCGTTTCTATCGTAAATTTTTCCGGCATCAATATCCGGGCTTGTTGTTGTGGATTGTTGGAATAGGTGTTTGGTTGAGATTCGGTGCCGTAGCTGTTTTCCATAGCGCAAGAAACTTAATGAAAAGATAAACAAATGGCTACTTATAAAAGATGCGTTGGCGTCATTGGCGCGACAAGCATTGTGGGCGAATTTCTTTTGCCCTTATTGGTTCAAGAGGGATATGATGTCGTGGCTTTTTCACGTCAGGAACAGTGCTTTCAATCGACATCGAAAAATAATTCTATTATCTGGAAGCGACTGACAAAATCCTCTTTATCGGACATCAACAATATTTCTCCGGCAGAAAACAAAATATCGTACTGGATTAATCTGGCGCCAATCTGGGTCTTGCCGGAATACTTTCCGATGCTTTTGGCTTATGGAGCCAGACATATCGTGACGGTTTCTTCAACCAGTAAATTTACCAAAAGCACCTCTGATGATCCGGCTGAAAAAAAACTGGCGGAACGTCTGAAAACGGCGGAAGCAAGTTTAACCGGGTGGGCTGAAAAAGAAAAAATAAGTTTTACCATACTGAGCGCGACAATGATTTACGGCCTGGGACGTGATGGAAATATCAGTGTGATAGCCTCTTTCATACGTCGATTTTCTTTCTTTTGTGTTTTCGGTGATGCCCGCGGACTGCGCCAGCCCCTGCACGCCAACGATGTGGCGTTTGCCTGTGTGCAAGCTTTGAAGACGCGTGCGGCTCATAATCGCTTTTATCATATTTCCGGAGGAGAGGTGTTAACTTATCGGGAAATGGTTTGTCGCATTTTTTCTGCGCTGGGCAAAACACGTCGCTTTATTCAATTTCCCCTGTGGCTATTTCGTGCGGCTATGGCCATCCTGCGGGTTTTCCCGCCGTTTCGTCACTGGTCTTTTGCCATGGCGGAAAGAATGAATCAGGATATGGTTTTTGATCATAGCGAGGCAAACCGTGATCTTAATTTTCGTCCTCGTAAATTTCAGCTCGATAAAAATGATTTGCCGAAGAATTGATTTGTTTATAATAAGACACAAACTATTTTAGAAAAAACGGAATAAGTAAGTGGATCTCACAACCGCGAAACAAAGAATAGAATATCTGATTTTTGCAGCCGTTGCATTAGTCCCCTTTATATTTTTCCCTGTTGGAAAAAACGGCGATTTTTTTTATGCGCCCAAGGCATATGCACTGGTTGTTATTGCCGCGATGTTTCTTTTTATCCTGATCCTGAGCGGGAAAAACATACGTTCTTTGATTAAGTTTGATCTTATCAATCTCTTTCTTCTCTTTTATGCTTTGCTTTTAATAATATCCCTGTTTTTTGCTCACAATATCAAAATGGCTATTGTGGGGAGGCAATACAGATCTGAAGGTTTAATGACTTTACTGAGTTATTTTCTTTTGTTTTTAGCTGCCCGCACCGTGACACTGCCTGGCAAAAAGCTCTTCATTAGGATAACCATTTCGGCGACGATATTATCCATATACGGGATTGCGCAATTCTATGGATTCGATCCGTTTCCCCGAGACTTTATCCGAGGGGGCTGGAAAACCGCTTTCGCCACATTCGGCAATCCGAATTTCTTCGGCAGCTATTTGGTACTCGTTATCCCGGTTGTGCTATATAATTGTATCGCGCACAGGCAGGTTTTATCGGGCATCTGTTGCGCTGTAATGATTTATGCCCTTGTTTGTACACTCTCCAGGGGGCCGTGGATCGGCATCGGGGTGGCCATCAGCATTTATATCTTCATGAATCTATATTTTTATGGCAATTTCAGGCAAGACCGGCGAAGAATAATCTATGCCCTGCTGATGACTGTCCTGGCTGTCTTTATTTTCAACATGACGACAGGCAACATTTTTTCCAGTAGATTGCATTCCATTTCGAAAGATGCCCGGGAAGTGATCAAAAGTGATCAAAAAGTGACCGAAGATGCCATCAACAGGAGTGGCGCAACGGAATCCGGCCTTGCCCGGTTTTATATCTGGGAGAAAGTCATCGAACTTATCAAAGAAAAACCATGGACCGGGTATGGAATAGAAAATCTTCTGGAACCTTTTGGTCAGAAATTCGGCAAGGAATCTGTGGCTCAGAAATTGGGCTTCGGTAGAGCATCCCATCCTGATAAAGCTCATAACGAATACCTGAACATTGCTGTATCGACGGGCATTCCCTCATTAATTATATATTTTATTTTTATTATGCTCGTGCTGAAAAGAAGTCTGGTCAAAATGAGGCAAAGCCCTGTATATGTCCCGTTTGCGGCAGCGGTACTGGGCTACCTGGCGCAAGCTTTTTTTAATATCAGCGTCGCATCAGTCGCCTATATTTTTTGGGTGTTTCTGGGACTGATCTCCAGTTATGATTCTCAGTAAAGATTTTTTTGTTCTTTTGGATTAAGTTTCCGGGGATGAATATTTTTGATGAAATGCCTTTTGCTTTGCATAACCAAACCAATTCATCAATTTAGTCATACCGGCTTAGGCCGGTATCCAGTATTTTTAAGTACTTTCTGGATTCCGGTTTTCACCGGAATGACCAAAAAAAGAATTGTGCAAAGGTTTCCTTTTCCTTTGCATTAACTGCTTACGTTATTGGGCTTGCAACATTTCCAGCCTTTTTTTAGCCTCTTCGTGACCTTGCTCGGCAGCCTCACTATACCATACCTCTGCCTGCATCTGCCAAAGTCTTGTAAAGTTTTAATTCTGCATTCGTACTCATCTTCAAATCACATCTCAGTTTTTTTAATTATCGTAATGAAATTACTTTATAATTCACTATCATAATTGAAATTAGAAATCTACCATGAAATGATGATGGCTGATCGAATACCTTACAGGGTGATAAATATTTATCGGGCATTGAAGGCACAAACTAACCTGTTCATAGAAATTATTACAGGAAGAACCCTGTAATTTCTAACCAGAATAATAAGATTGTCATCGAGGCAATTCGGTCAGTTCTTCAGGCGCCGCAGCAACTCCCGCATAAAGGCTTTGCGTTCCACAAAAAACTTGCGGAGTTCCTTGTTGTCCGTGTGCACAGTTTCGGTTTCCAGTTCCGGAAGATATCTCTCAAGGATCTCCTTGACCTTGACTTCCTCTTCAGGTGTCAAATTAAGTTTTCCCATAGCCTTTTCTCCTTCTGATCTGTGAAAAACCAATTGGTTTGTTAGTTAACACCTCGAAGGTTGCAATCGGCATCGTAGGATTTTCCCGGAATAAGCTGATTCATTGTCGAAACAACACATTATCAACAGGTGCAGGATGTATGAATATTAGCGTTAATATATGTTCTTTATGCATTAATAATATATGAAATATTATATGATTGTCAATAGTGAAGACGTCTCAAATTTGATCCGGTTGCCTCCATTATTGAATTGACTGGAAAATTAAAATTGCTTAGACTGATAGCCTGCAACGGTATGGAATAAATCCGGGAGGAGTTGATCGTTATGGTGGAGAGAAGAAGAAAGCCGAGACTTCAGGAAGAGAACGAGGTTACCATAACAGTCGTCTCCGGAGGCGAGGATGGTCCCGAGAAAGTAATCCATAATTTCAGCAAAGATATTTCAATGTCCGGAGCCAGGATTCAGGCCAATTTTTATTTACCGGTTGATACCCTGGTGATGATGGAAATGAACTTAAAAACCGTGCGTCAGATGATAACAGTCATCGGCAAAATAAAGTGGATAAAAATTATTTATGAAAATGAAGCGTATGAAGCTGGGATCGAATTTGTTAATACACCGGGCGACGCTGTTCGTAAACTGAAGGATTACATTTCATGGAAACTGAAATACAAGCAGGGGAAACCCGGTCAGTAGATTTTGATCAGCGAAAAAATAATGCCATCATCAGCAGGAATAAAACAATGATAATATGCGCGGTAATGACACCGACTTTGTGACGCTGATAAAATTCAATCGCTTTTTGAATGCTTTTTAGTCCGCCTAATAATTTACGAAAAAAAACAAGTCCGGGATATTTATAATTGTCCGATGTGAAGTTTTTTTGAAATGCGCACATGGGATACATGGCGTAAACATCATCCTTCAACGGTCGAAAAAGGGTATCGTTGACGATACCGCTCCACGGAACATAGGCGATTGTTTCCGCGTAGTGGCGATTAACCGCATAAGCATGCGTCAGACTTTGGTAACGCACTTTTTGAACAAACGACTCAGTGGTTCTAGCGCTGGAACGGATTAAAGCGCCCAGAAGAAAGACTTTCCATGCGGGATGTTGTTTCAAAAATTCCGTGCATTTCCTCAGACTTTCCGGGTTGAAGCGATCAAACTCAACATCATCTTCAAAAATAACAATATTGTTTGCGCCGGCCTTCAATCCCTTTTGCAGGCACAGCATGTGCGATTCGTACACCTCCCGTTCAAAATCGTTGGAAACACGTTCCACAATGATGAACTCCACTCTATTCGCCAGTCCCACTTTCGAAAATTCGTAAAGGGCCGATTGGCGGCGATCTTCTCTTTCCCGCAGCGAAATGCAGTACAAACGGTCAAAAAAATCCCAGACGTGACTTGTCTTTTGCACTTTGTCCTCAAAAAAAGTATTTTTGTTACGATTTACCTTTATAATTAGTATCAACCTCTGTCAAGAAATGGCTCGGAAAATATCTTATCCAGAAAAGCCGTTGCAGAAAGAATATGTCTCGTGTATGGCATCACCCATATCTTAAAATGTTGGCGGACGTCAGCACAAACGAGGTTCTTTTCAGGAAGTTTAATGATTCGTGAAAAACTTGCAGAATATTTGACGGGAAAGCAATATATCCAAAATCTCATGCATCCTCCTGCTGACCTCAGTGAATTTCAGGAGCGTCCGACACCCCGCCTGATTGCCGGTTTGATTTTGATGGCCTTGAGCTTTATGATGGGGTGGCCGGCGATTGCCGCGCTGAGTTTCCTCGCGGTTTGGTGGCAGGAACCCCTGCTTATCGTGATTGGCGGGCCCACGGCCTACGCTCTGTCCTGCGTTGTTTTTTTTATCGGCGCATGGATGGCGCGCGCTCCTCATTATCTGAATACGTTGACCAGATACATCACACAATCTTTTCTAAAAAAACTGCTGGCAGAAAACTAATCATGCTTGCCGGTTGGCCTGCTGTTATGAACCAGCCTGATGTTGGGCGGATAACCGACAACCGGCAGGTTGATAAATTTCACAATGGAGGGCTGAAATTTCTGAAAGTAATTATTGCCGTACCGGGGATCAGACGAAGGCAACTCCAGGGTTAGCGTGAAAATATTTTGTTCATGCCCGGCATAATTACCCAGAGAACCGGGGAAATACCCGAATTTTTTTAAAGGATGATTGGTTTCCCGGCAAATCTGTTCCATCCATTGTTCAAAAGAATTCAAATCAGACGAAGGTCCGTCGTAATCAAAAAAATTAAGAGGGGAATGCACCGACAATATTTTTTGCGGTCTGTATCTTTTAATTAATGCCATTTGAAACAATGTTTCCTGCTCCGATGCTGGTTTGCTTCCCGGGAAGTAGCGCTCCTGCTTACCCTTGCTCATCCATTGTCGGATGGCTTTGCCTGACCAGTCTTTCGTAGGGAAATTTCTGTTGATGTCCACGCTGTTGGAATTGGTTCGCGTGGGATTCGCTGAAAAAAAACCGTCGGGATTAACCAGCGGCGCGATGATAATGCATTTGTCTTTGAATAGCGCAGGATTTTCTTTCATATAATCGGCAAGTTTAAACATCAGATAAACAGAGGACAATTCATCGCCGTGCACACCGCCCAAAAATAATATGCAGTTTTTTGAGCTGGCGCCAAAATGTGTAAAGATCAGAGGATTTTGGTTTTTTGTTGTTCGGTAATACTCCCAGGAAATTTTCTGCGGATTCAAGCCTTGCCACCCATAACGGGAAAATTGAACATCGAGTGAATCCAAATATTTTTTCAAATATCGTGAAGAAGCATCATAAGAGAAACTGTGGTAAGACAAGCATAAAAAAGACAACAGGCTTAATACAAGAACGACACAGCAGAGGATGATTTTACTTTTTTGCATATGATTTGGAGTCTATGGCTTATGAATGACCGGGCAATGAATAAACGCTTGTATCCCTTCTGTGCGGTTTTGTATGGCTGCAAGTTTTTAAAAGAAAGTTAGCTTTCCATTGACGGTCATAATGTGCTAAAAAACCTTATTTGTCAATATTCATGTTGCGCAAAAGTTTTACAACCTCCATATCATCGTTGATTTGGAAATAGCATGATGTATATTTAAGCAAAGGATTTCTTTCGAAAGGAAAGTCATTTATGTTGAAAGCCAAAACGAAAAATATCAGCATTGTTTTGCATAAACCGAAATATGCGGGGAATATCGGCGCTATCAGCCGCGCCGCAAAAAATATGGGGATTCGGAATATTATTGTGGCGGGTTCCAATGATTTTGACCCGGAAGAGATGCGGCAGCGCTCCACGCACCTGGCGGCTGATGTTTTAGATGATATTCAATACGTTGAAAGCACAGCTGAAGCGCTTGGGGGCTTCAATTACATTGTGGGAACAACTGCTCGTCTGGGCAAGGCGCGTGGGCCGTTTATGACACCGCGTCAGGCCGCTCAGGAGGTCGCTGATATTTCGCAGAAGAACAAAGTTGCCCTGCTTTTCGGCCCGGAAGATACGGGACTGGCCAATGAGGAGTTACGTTTGTGTCACGCCGTGGTGACCATTCCGACATCGCGGGAATTTACTTCTCTTAATCTTTCTCACGCCGTGATGATTCTCTGCTACGAAATATTCGTTGCCTCGTCTCCGGTTTCTTCTACGGAGGTTGCGCCCAAACTGGCGCGCTCACAGGAACTGGAAGGGATGTATGGTCAAATAAAAACATTGCTGGACGATGTCGGATTTTTGAATCCTGAAAACCCGGATTATTGGATGATGCATCTGCGCCGTTTCTTTGCGCGCGCCGGGATTTTGTCGCGTGAAGTAAAAATTGTCCGCGGTATTTGCCGCCATCTGGAGTGGTACGCTCACCAGAAAAAAACTTGACTTTACAGGACAGTTCCCATAGGAATTGCGCCTATCGTAAGGTTTTCCTGTACATAATTTAAATTGAAACCTCTGGAGGTTGTACATTATGAGAAAAACATTTTCTTTTACCGGCGCCAAAAAAATTGTTTTTGGCAACGGATCATTGTTGACATTAGCAGGCCATGTCAAGGAGCATCATGCCCAGAATCCACTGGTGGTGATTGATAAGAATCTCGCCCAAACGGATTTGCTGGAAAAGGTCGCCAATGTGTTGATTCCGGCAGGAATTAAATTTACGGTTTATGACAAGGTTGTGCCCGAACCGCCCATTGAGCTGGCTGATGAAGGCGCAAAGATTGCCGTGAAAGACAAGTGCGATCTGGTTATCGGCATCGGGGGGGGCAGCGCGATGGATGTGGCCAAGGCCATTGCCGTGATCGCGACGAACAAAGGCGCAGCCGCTGATTATCTCGGCCTCAATAAAGTTCCCAAGCCGGGCCTGCCCAAAATCATGATTCCGACAACCGCCGGCACCGGCAGTGAAGTAACTTTTACCGCGGTTTTCCTGCGCAAGAATTTAAAAAAGAAGGAAGGCATGAACAGCCCGTATCTTTATCCGGAACTGGCGCTGCTCGATCCCGAATTGACGTTGAGCCTCCCGCCTGTTCCCACGGCGCATACCGGTCTGGATGCTCTGTGCCACGCTATTGAATCATACACGTCTGTGAATTCATCACCGATGAGCGAGATGTTTTCGCTGGAAGCGATCGCTTTGATTGCTGAAAATCTGCGCTCCTGTGTGCATGACGGCAAAAATATTGTCGCGCGCGAGAGAATGCTGCTGGGCAGCCTGTACGCCGGAATCGGTCTGGCGAACGCCGGCGTAACAGCCGTGCATTCGCTATCCTATCCGTTGGGCGGAAAATACGGCGTTGGACACGGCCTGGCCAATACCATGCTGCTGCCGGCGGTCATGGCTTTCAATCTATCCGCGTCGCTGGAAAAATTTACGGATATCGCCGAAGCGATGGGTGAAAATGTGGAAGGTCTTCCCGTGCGCGAAGCCGCCTTTCTGGCGCTGGACGCTGTCGAAGCGTTGATTGAGGATTGTGGCGTTCATGAAACGCTGGCGCAGTTCGGCATCAAGGAAAAAGATTTTCCGGCGCTGGCCGATGTGGCGGTAACCGTGGCCAGACCGCTGGAAAATAATCCCCGCAAAATAACCAAAGACGACATGATCGCGATTTACGCGCAGGCATTATAGGTTCTATAAGAAAGGAAGGTTTTAAGGATATGGCTGGAGCAGAACTGATCGGCAAAGAAGAAATAAAGGAAATCATGGATGTTCTCGAGACGGGCATTCTGATGCGTTACGGTTTTGATAAGGAAAGAAAAGGAATTTACAAAGTAAGAGAGTTCGAGCAGGAGTTCTCCAAGTATTGCGGCGCCGACTACGCGCTGGGCGTGACCTCCGGTTCCACGGCGCTCCAGATAGCGCTCACCGCAATGGATGTCGGACCCGGCGACGACGTGCTGGTTCCCGCCTTTACATTTTTGGCCACTTATGAAGCGGTTATGGAAGTGGGCGCGATTCCGATCATGGTCGATATTGACGACACGCTCAATCTCGATCCGCTGGAAATCGAAAAGAAGATGACACCCTACACCAAAGCGGTCATTCCCGTGCATATGTGCGGCTCGGGGGCCAACATTGATAAGATTGTGGAAGTCGCCCGCAAGAATAAGCTGCTGGTTCTGGAAGATAATGCCCAGGGCTGCGGCGCGAGCTTCCAAGGCAAAAAGCTGGGCAGTTTCGGCGATATGGGAACCTTCAGCTTTGATTATGTGAAAACGGTCACTACCGGCGAAGGCGGCATGGTGATTACCAATAACAAAGAATTTTATCTGCGGTCGGAATGGTATCACGACCACGGTCATGATCATAATCCCAAAGTCAGCCGCGCGCTGGAAGGCCGAACCATTCTTGGATTCAACTTCCGGATGAATGAACTCCAGGGAGCCTTGGGTCTGGCGCAGTTACGCAAGCTGGATTACCTCATCGGCGAGCAGAAGAAAAACAAGAAGTTCATCATGGACGTTCTGGCGAATGTGCCCGGTGTGAAATTCCGCGTTAAGCCTGATCCCGAAGGCGATTCCGCCACATTTTTAGCATTCAATATGCCGAGTGAAGATCAGACGCAGAAGTTCCAAAACCTGCTGGCCGCTGAAGGCGTGGATACCGTCTGCTACAAGAAAAATTTATGGCACTATGTGCCAAACTGGGAACATTTTCTGGCGAAATCAACGGCGAACTCGCAAAAATATCCCTTCACCAATCCGACTTACAAAGGCAAGGTGGAGTACAAGAAGGAAAACATTCCACACGCCGAAGATATCTTGGGACGCACGCTCGTCATGGGCATATCCGTCAAGATGAGCCAGGAAAAACTGGACGGCATCAGAAAAGGAATCGAACAAGCAGCACAAAAAATGTAACAAGCAATTGAATATGCTCGATTTTTACTAATTTAATGAATACTGAAGGACAAATTTGCCGATTTTAACTTTGTTGCTCATATTTGAAACATTTTTCTTGACAATCAAAGTGAGATTGCATAAAGTTCGCCTTTAAATTTTTAATTTGTATGGTGGTTTTATGAAGACATATATGGCAAAAGCCGAAACGGCTAATCAAAAGTGGTACGTCGCGGATGCGTCGGGCAAAGTTCTGGGAAGATTTGCGAGCGAGATAGCAAGTCGGTTAAGGGGCAAGCACAAGGCTATTTATACACCCCACGTTGATACGGGTGATTTTATTATCGTCGTCAACGCCGAAAAGATTATCCTCACCGGCAAAAAGCTGACCGATAAGATTTATTATTCTTATTCCGGTTATCCGGGTGGATTGAGGGAGACTGCTGCCGGAAAAATGCTGGCGGAAAAACCTGAAAACCTTATTCGCATAGCCGTGCAGGGAATGCTGCCCAAGAACAATCTTGGACGCAAGATGTTGAAAAAACTGAAAGTTTATGCGGGCAATGCTCATATTCATGAAGCACAGTGTCCGGAAACATTATCCATTTAATTTGGAAGATAAGAAATTAGATTATTATTGGAGAAGTCATGGCGGAACAAAGATTTTATGCAACAGGTAAAAGAAAAAGCGCTATCGCCCGTGTTTATATGAAGGCGGGTAGCGGTAATTTTGTCGTCAACAAAAGAACCTTTGATGATTATTTCCCTCGTCCCAGTCTGAAAATGCTGATTAAGCAGCCTCTGGATATCACGGGCAAGAAGGATCAGTTTGATTTATTTATCAATGTGTGCGGCGGCGGAATGGCCGGTCAGGCCGGAGCCGTAAAACACGGAATTTCCAAAGCGCTGCTGGAGTATGATGCGGAGTTACGCTCCGTCCTGAAAAGGGCTGGTTTTTTAACCAGAGATGCCCGGGTTAAAGAACGAAAGAAATACGGTCAGCCCGGAGCAAGGAAGAGATTCCAATTCTCCAAACGATAAAATCCAACAGGGGGGCTTCTGGCCTCCCTTTTTTTTGGGAGATTTTTTATGATCAAGGCAGCAATTTTTGGCGCCAGCGGATACACCGGGCAGGAATTGACCAGAATATTGTCGGGTCATCCTGAAGTTACATTAGTTGCGGTTACATCACGGCGATTTGCCGGACAGCCGGTGGCACAAGTCTTTCCCGCTCTACAGGGCTTTACTTCATTAAAATATCAAAATACAACACCGGAGGAAATTTGCAGTTCGTGTGATGTTGTTTTTCTGGCCCTGCCCCACGGAGTTTCTATGGAGATAGCACCGGAATTTGTCAGGGCCGGCAAGAAGGTAATCGATTTAAGCGCCGATTACCGGCTGAGAGATTTGAAAACCTATGAAGCCTGGTATCAAAAACACAGCAGCTCCAAATTTATCAAGGATGCTGTTTACGGCATTCCCGAATTGTACCGGCAAAAAATCAGGAAGACAAAATTAATAGCCAATCCCGGCTGCTATCCGACCAGTATTATTCTGGGTCTTGCTCCGGCGCTGAAAAAGAAAATACTGGATGTTTCCACGATTATCGCGGATTCCGCATCGGGTGTCAGCGGGGCGGGGCGGGAACCGTTGACCGGATCGCTGTTTTGTGAAGTGGACGGCGGTTTTAAAGCCTACAAAGTCGGCAAGCATCGGCATCTGCCGGAAATAGAGCAGGAATTGAATGCTCTGGCGGGCAAAAAGTTTGCTGTTTCCTTTACGCCGCATTTGCTGCCGGTGAAGCGGGGAATATTGAGTACGATTTACGCCAAACTGAAAAAGGATATTGCTCTGGCGGAACTGCACGCGCTTTACAGTTCGTTTTATGCGGCAGAGAAATTTGTCCGGATTTGTCCCCCGGGTGTCTATCCCAACATTTCATCGGTTTGCGGATCGAATTTCTGCGATATAGGTCTCGCGGTTGATCCACGCACAAAACGGGTTATTATCATGGCGGCCATCGATAATTTAATGAAAGGCGCCGCGGGACAGGCCGTTCAAAACATGAATATCATGTGCGGATTTAAGGAAGACAGCGGTCTGCAAATGGCGCCTCTCTATCCATAATTGATAAAGGTTGAAGAAATATGTCTCAAAAAATATTCAATACCAAAACGAGAACAAAGGAAGCCTTTGCGCCCATCAAGGAAGGCGCTGTCGGCATTTACGTCTGCGGCATTACAGCTTATGATGTCTGCCACATCGGTCATGCCCGCGCGGCGGTGGTTTTCGATGTTGTGGTCAGATACCTGAAAGCAAAAGGATATGATGTTACCTACGTCAAAAACTTTACCGATATCGACGACAAGATCATCGACCGTGCCAACCGGGAAGGCGTTGATTTCAGAGAAATATCCGAGCGCTACATTAAAGCCCACGATGAAGATATGGCGGCGCTGGGGGTTCAGACGCCCACGGTCGTGCCCAAGGCCACCGAACACATGAATGAAATGATTGTCCTGATCAAAAGTCTTGAAGAAAAAGGGTACGCTTACAGTGTGGATGGCGACGTTTATTTTTCAATAAGCGATTTCAAACAGTATGGCGGTTTATCCGGACGCAATCTGGAAGAAATGCAGGCCGGAGCCCGCGTCGATGTCAATGATAAGAAAAAAAATCCCCTGGATTTTGCCCTGTGGAAAAACAGCAAGGAAGGCGAACCTTTCTGGGAAAGTCCCTGGGGGAAAGGACGTCCCGGCTGGCATATCGAATGTTCCGCAATGAGCGGGCGTTATCTGGGAGAGACATTCGATATTCACGGCGGCGGCGAGGATTTGATTTTCCCGCATCATGAAAATGAAATTGCCCAATCGATGGCGGCCACCGGCAAACAGCCGGCCAATTACTGGATGCACAACGGTTTCGTAAAAATCAATTCGGAGAAAATGTCCAAATCGCTGGGCAATATCTTTCCCGTGAAAGAAATCCTGAAAAATTACCATCCGGAAGTCCTGCGCTTCTTTATGCTGCAGAGCCACTATCGTAGTCCGGTTGATTATTCCGATGAATCGCTGACCGAAGCCAGGGCGGGATTGCTCAGAGGCTACCGGACGTTACAGCTTCTCAAAGAAGTCCGAAGTCAACTATCATCAGATGCCCGTCAGACTTCGTCAGCCATTTCAGAAAAGGTGGAAAGTTACGTGAGCAGATTCAAAAAACTGGCGGAAAAATTTGATGAAGCCATGGACGATGATTTCAACACCGCCCAGGCCCTGGGCCATGTTTTTGAAATGGTCAGACTGACCAATAACTTTATTGTGGACGAAAAAAAGATGCCCGCACCGGAAAAAGCCGTCATATTCGCGGAGGCAAAAAAGGTTTTTGATCATTTCAGCGGTGTTTTGGGAGTCTTTAGCAGCGATCCCGACCAATTTGTCCTTGCCGATAAAGAAACCGAACTGCGCAAAAGAGGGCTGAACGTTGACAAAATTGAGGATTTGGTCAGGCAAAGGCAGGCCGCCCGGCAAAATAAAGATTGGAGCAGAGCAGACGAACTCAGAAAAGAACTGGCGGACATGAATATTGTACTGAAAGATACGTCCACCGGAACCACGTGGACGGTGGAATAATTTTTCAAAAGCCTTTGTGGAAAAAAGTTCTGTATTTTCCAGATAATCTTTGAAAAGAAATGGAAAATATAAAAGAAAGTGGTATAAGAAAATCAATCCTAATATTCAACATTGTGAGGAATAGAATGAAAAAAATATCGGTGAAATTTTTTCTGCTGGCCGTTATTTGTCTGGGTTCATTGACCCTGCTGGGGCTTCGTAACGATGGCAATGTTGCCGCTAAAGATAAAAATTTCTACAAAGACATTAAAACATTCAACGAAGTTTTAGACATGGTCAGAAAAAATTACGTTGATGAAGTTGATACAACCTCGCTCATGCAGGGCGCCATTAACGGCATGATGAAGTCCCTTGATCCGCACAGTTCTTTTATGACACCGGAGTTATATAAAGAACTGGAAGTGGAGACCCAGGGACAATTTGGCGGCATCGGCATCGAAATTATGATTCTCAAAGATGTTCTGACCGTGGTGTCTCCCATCGAAGATACGCCCGCGTTTAACGCCGGAATAAAATCAGGCGACCAGATTCTGAAAATTGACGGGAAATCCACAAAAGATATTACGACAATAGAAGCTGTCAAAAAACTGCGCGGTCCCAAGGATACGAAGGTCACCATTTCCATTCTGAGGGAAAACATGACCACGCTGAAAGACTTTACCTTGACACGCGCCGTTATTCAAATCAAGAGCGTGAAAGTTAAAAAAATGGAAGACAACATCGGATATATTCGTCTCGCTGCTTTTCAGGAGAGAACCGTTGATGATTTACGCAAGGCCCTGAAAGAAGTCAGTGAAAAAAATAATCCGCTGAAGGGCCTGGTTCTGGATTTGAGAAATGATCCGGGTGGATTGTTGACTCAGGCCATTGAAGTGTCTGATGTATTTCTGAAGTCAGGCATGATTGTTTCCACTCGCGGACGTGCCAAAAGCATGGAAACAAAGTCCATGGCCAAGGACGACAATAACGAAATCAGTTGCCCGATCGTTGTGCTGGTCAATGAAGGCACAGCCAGCGCCGCGGAAATTGTTGCCGGAGCCTTACAGGATAACGGTCGCGCTTTAATTGTGGGCATGCAAACTTTCGGCAAAGCGTCGGTTCAAACCGTCATTCCCCTGGAAGGCGGTTCCGCTCTGAAATTAACAACCGCCCGTTATTACACTCCGAAGGGACGGTCCATTCAGGCGGAAGGCATCACGCCCGATATCACCGTTCCGTTTATCATTCCTGCGGAAGATAAGGAAACCGCTGCGGATAAAGAGGAGCGACTCCGCGAAAAGGATCTTAAAGGACACATCAAGCCGACCAAAGAGGACGGTACCAAAATTGAGGAAATCAAAGGCAGGGACAGTAAGGAGCTTTCTGATTTAACCAAAGACAACCAACTCAGAACCGCGGTGGATATTCTGAAAAGCTGGGATATCATGAAAAATAATAACATCCATTAAATTCCCGGTTAAGAATAAAATCGGTCATGACGTTATTGAGAAAACTTTTTACGGCGACACTCATTCTATTCATCGCATTATCCGTCGCGGGCATTTTTTATGTGCTGTTTCAGGAGGAAGAGCCCGCGATCAAAGAGACGCAACGATTAAAAAAACAAATAACGAAAGAAACGGTTAAGCTCAAAGAAAAATCGAAAAAAAGCATATCTGTAAAAACCGCGCCGTTACGGGAAGTGGCGATCATTATTGATGATATCGGTTACGATTTAAACGCTGCTCAGGCATTACTGAAAATTAATGCCGATTTAACATTTGCCATTGTTCCTTTTCAGAAACATTCCCGCGAGGCGGCAGAAATGTTTCATAAAGCAAAAAAGGAGACCCTTCTGCACTTGCCCATGGAGCCGGTTTCTTATCCTGATGAAAAACCGGGAGAAGGAGCACTTTTTACGGACATGAGCGATGAGGAGATTGCGCTGCAATTGAGAAAAAATTTTACCGCCGTACCTTACGTGTCCGGCGTGAACAACCATATGGGTTCCAAATTTATGATGGACGAAAAAAAACTGTCTGTCGTTTTTAAAGAACTGAAAAAGCGTAATATGTTCTTTGTGGATTCGCGTACGTCAGCAGACACCAAAACGTCTGCTGTCGCCGGGAAAACAGGTTTAAAAATGGTTGAACGAAACATTTTTATTGATAATAATCGGGATTATAATAAAATTTACGGTAATTTAATGAATGTTGCCAATGGCGCCGATACCTCCGCGGAGATCATTATTGGCCATCCTTATCCGGAAACGGTGCGGGCACTTAAAGACGCGACAAAAATAATGCGTCAAAAAGGTGTGTCGATTGTTCCTGTTTCCAGGTTGATTAAAAAATGAAAAGTAACCCGTCATGATTATTCGATAATAAGGAAAGATAAAAAGCAATGCGCACATTCAATACGAAACAAGTTCCGCTCATGCTGCTATCAGCATTTATTTTTGCTGTGCTGAATATCTCCAGCTGCGCAAATCTGCAGAAAATGGATGCGGACTCCCAGGAAACAGTCCAGTCCAAAGCGTCTTACCATTATTCCCTGAGTATCCTCTTGCGGAATGAAGGAAAGCTGGAAGAGGCCACTCAGGAGATGCATCAGGCGGTCGCCGCCGATCCCGATTCTGCTTACCTGACCAACGACCTTATCTCCCTTTACGCGGAGCAGGGCAATTTCAGTAAAGCGATTGCTTTGGGCGAAGAAGCCCTGACCCGGCACTCCGCTAATGCTGATCTGCATCTGATCATGGGAGGTTTATACCTGAATATCCAGGAATATGCGCAAGCGATCAGCGAGCACAAAAAAGTCATTGAACTGGATCCCCAAAATCTGATTGCCCATCTTTATCTGGGGATAATCTTCGCTGAAGAAAAGAGATACAACAAGGCCGAAGAAACTTTTAAGAAAATGCTGAAAATAGATCCCGACAATATTATGGGCATTTATTATTACGGCAAAGTGCTTGAGAAGATGCAGCGTTTTGAAGAAGCGGAAAAAATGTTCAAGAAAGCCATGTCCTTAAATCCTTACTTTGAAATGGCTTTATTTGATTTAGCCGCTCTTTATGAAAAGCAGGAGAAACTGGATAAAGCGATAGAGATTTATCGTAAATATCTGGCCGTTGATCCCGCGAGGATCAATTTACGAATCAGAACAGGCGAGCTTCTGATCAAAAAGAAAAAATACGAGGAAGCGGAGAAAGAATTCCGGGAAGTTTTAAAAATCGATCCCGGCAACCGGGATATCCGAGTGGCGCTGGGCTTATTGTACTATGACATGAATAAACTGGATCTGGCGATTGCGGAATTCACGGCGATTCTGCAGCAGAATGTGAGCGATGACAAGGTTCGTTATTTGCTGGCAACCACTTATGAGCAAAAAGGAGAGAACCAAAACGCGATAGAAGAATATAAAGATATTGCCGGAACCTCCGATTTGTACGTCAGCTCTCAGATTCGCGCTGCCATGCTTTATAAAAACGAAGGCAAAATCAACGAGTCCATTAATCTCATCAAAACAGCGCTGAAGAAAAAAAATGATCAGGTGCCTTTCTATCTTTTCTTATCAGCTCTTTATGAGGAAACCACCGATACCTCCAGCGCGGAAAATATTCTCCGGGAAGGAATCAAAGTTGCTCCGAAAAATATCGATTTGCATTATGCCTTAGGTGTCTTTTACGATAAAACCAAGCGTTTTGATGAAAGCATTAAGACGATGCAAGAGATTTTAGTCATGGATCCCAATCACGCCGAAACCCTTAATTTCATCGGTTACAGTTATGCCGAGCGGGACATCAATCTTGACGAAGCGGAAAAAATGATTACGAAAGCGCTGGAAATTAAACCGGGTAGCGGCTATTTGCTGGATAGTCTGGGCTGGGTTTATTTCAAAAAAAATAAATTGTCTAATGCTGAAAAGTATTTAAAGCAGGCGCTGGAACTGTTGCCGAATGAAGTTGACGTCATTGAACATATGGGAGATTTGTACGTCAGGCAGAAAAAGATTAAAGAAGCCCGAACGATGTACGAACGCGCGTTGAAAATTGATCCTCAAAATGTTTCCGTGCAAAAGAAACGGGAAGACTTAACCAGGAAAAAATAATAGCAATACATCATGGTTTCATGCCGTGTCTTTTTTAAAATTTTCGTCAGAGCCGTATTCCCCTTTGCAGCGCTAGGCTTATTGTCGATACCTTTGCTTTCTTGTGGTGTCAAGCAACAGACGGTAATTGCCAACGGTTTGTCAGCAGACGAAATTACCCCGTTATCAACAGGCGTTGAGCATCAGGATGCTATATTCAGCGCTCTGGCGGAAATAGATATTGTGACGTCCGGTGGTTATTATCCGGTGAAAGCCGCTCTGGTTTTAAAAAGACCCTGTTATTTGCGCATAGAATTGCTGCCGATCATCGGCGTGCCGGATTTTGTGCTGACCACCACACGCGACAAATTGCAGATTTTCATTCCTTCCCGTGGAGAATTATACAGTGGACAACCCACAGCGGATAACCTGAAAAAATTTCTACCCTGGCCCATGGAAATTGAAGATATGGTCATGATTTTGACCGGAAGCTTTCCTGCTTTGCCGGGAAAGAAAGTTGATGATCGCGAATTCCGGGAAGAAAATCTTTCACGCCGGGAAATGAAAGCGCCTTCGGGCCGTTCGCAAATCATTTGGATGCGGACTCAAAATAAACCGCTCAAAATGCTGCGCAAAGATGAAGCCGGTCAGGAACTTTACAATGTACAATATATTTACGAGGATCCTGCCGGTGATTTACCGCGGCAAATTATCATTAAAATGGGAGACGGCACTTCTTCGTTAACAGTGAAATATTCGGATGTGAAAATGGAAAAGTCCGCTGATTTATCTCTGTTTTATCTGGAGATTCCCGCCAATACCAAAGAAATCACCTTGAAATAATTCGGGATGTTCTAAAAAGCGTCTATTTGATTTCCTGCAAACTGGAACGGGCGATACGCGCCTGGCTGGTGTTCGGATAATTTTTAATGACCTGCTGTAAAAGTAATTTGGCCGAGGTCTTGTCGCCCAGTTTGCTGAAAGCCAGTCCTTGCTTGAGCAGTGCGTAGGATACCTTATTGCCGTTCGGATAATTTTTAGTCACCTTTTCATATTCCAGAATGGCCGCTTCATATTTTTGCTCAAAGAAATAGCACTCTCCGATCCAGAACTGGGCGTTATCGGAATACTCGCTGTTGGGGTAATTTTCCAGAAAGCTCTGAAAGGCTTTTCTGGCTTTATCGTAACTTCCGTCCTGAAACATCTTGTAAGCGGCCGAATACGCTTTTTCCTTATCCTGTGTTTTGGATGGATCAGCGGAGACAGGTATGCCGCTTGTTTTCCCTCCGGCATCACTGGAGTTGGTTTTGCCGCCGATTTCCAGGAAATTTTCGATGAAATTAATTTTTAAAAGGATATTGTCAAGACGCTGATCTTCCTTTTTGGAGCCGGTAGCCAGATCTTTTTTCAACGATTCGATCTGTCCGCGCAATTGCTGAATATTGTCTCTTAATTCGGAAATATCCGCCGCCGTATTGGCTTGCCCTTTGCGCATGGCTTCCAATGAGGCAACGTTTTTCTTCAAGTCGCTCAAGTCGGCATCGATCATGGAATATTTCTCATCCATTTTCTGGTTCAATTCCGAGCGGAGCGCTTTCAAATCACCGGTGGTGGCGCAGCCGACCAGCGATAGCAAAGCCAGCAACAAAATAATCGACAAATATTTTTTCAATTTTTTCACCTCGGATAATATTTATGGATTGACTACAAAATGCGCGCGTCTGTTTTTGGCCCAGGCTTCATCGTCGGATGCGGGATCCAAAGGATTTTCCTCGCCGAAGCTGACGGTTTCCATCAAGGATTCTTTGACGCCCAGGTTCACCAGATATTTTTTTGTTTCCTGAGCGCGTCTTTCTCCCAGAGCCATATTATATTCGGCGGTTCCCTGTTCATCGCAATGGCCCTCAATCACAATGGATGACACCCTGTTGTTCATGAAATAATCCGCGTTGCGTTCGAGAATGGCGCGGGCGTCGGGACGAATGCTGGAACTGTCAAAATCAAAATTAATATCACTGACCGGCGATTTTATCTGGGACATTTTTTCCAGATCAACGGATTGATTCAACGCCTCCCGCTCCGCGTCCGCTCTGGCCTGCTCTTTCAGAGCGTCCTGCCGGGCAGTGTCAGATGTGACACCCTGATCTCTGCCGGTATCGCTGGTCACGACAGATTTTTTGGATGAACAGCCGGCAAATACCAGCAGGCTCAGTATCAAAACGACGATCATGCCTTTAAACGTTATGCAATTTTTCATAATAAAAATCCTTTCTTGATAAGCTCAATCAATTCATGTGATGACAAAATAAAATATTTTCCTCAAACGACTGCTGATAATTTTCAATTTGTGTTGTTGATGTCTTATACGGCAAAGCGGCAAAAATAACAACCCCGAAAAATTTTATACCGTTATCTCAAGCGGGGCGACCAGGACGGCGTAACCAGTTTACCGCTTGTCTCATAAAGCTGCCTCGGGCTTGATCCGTTCGAATTCATAATAACAATTTTGCTTCTGGACTGATTGCGGGAGACGTACACAATTTGCCGGCCGGAAGGCGACCATGAAGGAGATTCATTATTGGCGTTATTGGAAGTCAGTTGCTTGGGATTGCCGCCTTCCGCATCAATGATGAAGATTTGATACCGGCTATGACTTTGTCCTTCGTAGGCAATGGCGTCACCGCGCGGCGACCAGACCGGCGATGAATTATACGTTCCCTCATACGTTATTCTTTTAACATTACCGCCGTCGGCATCCATCGTATAAATTTGCGGCGAGCCGGAACGGTTCGAAACGAAGGCTATCTTTTTCCCGTCTGGTGACCACGAAGGAGAAACATCGATGGCATGATTATTGGTCAGACGCCGGAGCAATAAAGAACTAATGTCCAGCGAATATATTTCGTTATTGCCGTCCTTGCTCAGCGTTAATAATAATTTTCTGCCATCGGGAGAAAACGTACCGCACAGGTTAATTCCCGTAAAAGCGGCCACCTTCCTTTCCAGACCGTTTTTCAAATTGCGTATGTAAATTTCCGGACGCCCCCGTTTAAAGGACGTGAAGGCGAGAAAATTTCCATCCGGAGACCAGCGGGGCGTCAGCAGAATGGATTTGTGACTGGTCATGCTTTTTAAGTCGGTCCCGTCATATCCGATAGAATGAATATCCGATTTCAGACCGTTCTTGGGAACAAACGCGATTTTCGTGTTAAAGTCCCCTTCATCGTTGACCAGGGCTCGCATAATGTCCACAGCGATGGCGCGGGAAAGCGCCTTGGATTGGCCTGCCGCCACGCGGTATTTCCTGGCCAAAATAAACTCTCCCCGGCTGACATCAAAGAGGTAGCCGTTGGCAATAATGTCCTGATCATTTTTAACCACCTCACCTTTCAGAAGGTAATCGGCGCCGAGCGGTGTCCAATCTGAAGAATTAATTTTGTCAGTTGCCACGTTTGTTTCCAGAAATCCTTTCTGATTGAGAATATTGAATATGCCTGTCAGGGCAAGATCCTGTCTGACGGCTTCGGCGATTACGCCGCCCATGCCCGTCTGTCCTGCCGCTCCCGGCGCTCTGTTGTTAAAATCCGCAATCGCAATGGGAATCGGACGAAATGTCGGAGAGTCTATATCCACATATACTTTCGCAGCGGCGGAATGGTTGAAATCGATGAACGCAAAGCAAAGCCACAGCAAAATGAATTGAAAAACAATTTTTTTCATCATAGCCAATGGTATCCTTTCTTATAAATAACTATCGCAGTTCCGCCGAATGAAAACGTATGCCGATTTCAATGCTGTTGTCCCTGACCCAGGAGGGCAGCGGCGGGAACGGGCTTGCTTTTTTTACCGCCCGAAGAGCGGAGTTGTCGAAATAACTGTTGCCGGAGCGCTTTTCAAAACCCGCGTATTCCAGCGCGCCATTGCGCGCAATTTTTACACCGATAATCGTGGTGATGTTTCTGGCCGGCATTAATGATTGCGGCATCGCCCAGTTCTGTTTGACCCTGGACCATACAGCGCTGATATATTCATTGGTTTGCGCGTTGATGGCAGCGTCCGAAATGGCTGTTCCGGTGGTTCCGGCTGCTTGGGCGGACGCGGTTGGCGGATTATTCTGGTTACGCTGGCTTTGCCGGATGTCATGGAGGGCTTTTTCAATGTTGAATCTGTCGGTGTCCTGCGTTTTGATCGGCGTCGGAGCGATGCTCGTCAGCTTGTTCTTGAGAATAATGGCGCTTGGCGCTTTAGTGGTTTGCAGCATCTCCTGCATACTGGAAGTGCCGGAAGTGGCGCTGGACTGCGCTATCACTTCGGAACCGACAAGCTGAACCGAATAAATCGGTCCAAAAGTCAGACGCCGTGAAGTTGTCGGGACGGAAACGAGAATAATGGTAACGACAATCAAATGGCAGATAAGAGAAACGAAAATCATATTGTTGAGGTTGCCGTCATGTCCGCCGTAGCTTTTGCCGGGCATCCGGGGCATCATTTTGTTTCCTCAGGCGGTTCCGTAATCATCCCCAGTTTATCAACGCCGGATTTACGCACTTCCGACATAACCTCGACCACAAAACCATAAGGCACACTTTTATCGGCGCGAAGAAACAACTCACGATCGATTCTGTTGGAGAAGATGGCTTCCAGTTTGGGATTTAATTCTCCCAGTTGCAACTTTGTCTTGTTCAGGTATATTTCCTTCGACTCGCTGATGGTCAGCACGAGTTTTTCTTCGGCGACGTCGATGCTTTTTGATTGCACCTTCGGCAGATTGACATCAATGCCCATCGAAAGCATCGGTGCCGTGACCATGAAGATAATCAGCAACACCAGCATGACATCCACTAAAGGCGTCACGTTAATTTCCGCCAGCGGCTTCTCGGAATGATGGATTCTGCGAAATTTGCTCATAGAAAAAACTTTCCCGGCTTTTACTTTCGGACAAAATGCCGTTCGACAATATTTAATAATTCGGAGGCGAAGTTTTCCATTTCCTGAACCATATTTTTGGACTGATTCAAAAAGTAATTATAGAAAATTACGGCGGGGATGGCCGCGGCCAGGCCGGCGGCGGTGGCAATCAGCGCTTCGGAAATGCCGGGCGCCACGACAGCCAGCGTTGCCGTTCCGCGTGCGCCTATTTCTTTAAAAGTATCCATGATGCCCCAGACCGTACCGAATAATCCGATAAACGGACTGGCCGAACCCGTCGTGGCCAGGAAACCGAGAGCGCTTTCGAGTTTTGTCATTTCCGTATTGCACGCCCTGTTCATGGCCCGTTCCAGATTATCCAGAGAAGAGAGACTGATTTCGTCGCTGCCCGCCGATTCACTGGCTTGTTTGTTGATTTTGGTCAGTTCCGTATAACCGACCCTAAAAACTTCCGCGAGAGTGGAATTTTCATATTTTTTTGCCGCAGGCATCACGTCGGAGAGTTTGGAGCTGCGCGTATAGTCGGAGGCGAAAGTATCGTTTTCTTTGTTCACTTTCCGGTAATAGCGGTATTTCAGAAAAATAATCGCCCACGAAACCACGGAAAAAACAAAGAGCAACAGCAAAACAAACTGTACCATCAGCCCGGCATCGATAACCATACCCAAAAGACTGCCGTGGAAACTACCGCCCAAGTCTAAAGAACCAATCTCTTTCACTATTTATTCTCCAGTAAGGAATTATTTTTTTGTGTAAATTAGAGGAAAAAGACAGCCTTGTCAATACATCTTTTAGATGGATGCGGTGGCTACAGATCACTTTACAAAGGAGAATGATGAATGCGTGTTCACAAATAACCGGTCAGGGAACAATGGCGAAAACTCGTGCCGGAGCTCCCGTTGCCCCTTTGATCGACATGGGAATCACGTATAGTGTTGCACCCTTTGTGGAAAGTTTGTCCAGATTGGCGATATTTTCCAGCGCGAGTTTATTGGCGCCGCAGATAGTGCGGTGAACCCAAAAATCCTGCGACTTGCCGTAATCAATGCTCGGCGCGTCGATGGCAATGCCCCTGATATTCCGTTTAGTGGTAAGAAATTCTGCCGCCTCCTTGGAAAAAGCTGGAAAACTCAAATCCGGAATTGCCGACAAACCTTTCTTATCCGTCCCCAAAACGCGCTTCGGGTCGGGATAAAATTGCGTGCCGATTCCCGTGTACATAATCACCCACGCTCCTGCCGGAATCCGGCCGTATTGCTTCTCCCATTTTTTAATATCCGCTATCGACAAAAGATAATCCCGATTGCCGGCACACTGTTTTCGCACGTCGATTTTTACCGCCAGCCCAATCCACTCTTCCAGAGAAATTTGATCAATGGTGCGACCATTTTTTGCAAAATGAAGCGGCGCGTCAGCATGCGTGCCGCCATGTTCCGAAGCCGCATAAAAATTTGCCGCATACCAGTAACCCTCATCAGTGATGCCATGAAATTCAGGCGTCAACTTAAATGATTTTGCGTTCGGCCAGTAGATTGTATTTTCGTCATAAGCATACGTCATGTCCAGAATGTTTTCCGAACGTCCAGCAGCATGGCCAGACCAAGCCATCATCGCAATCATCACCGCTGTACACACTGACGCAAGAAATAATTTCCTAATTTCCATGATTGCCCTTTATCTGTCTTAACTATCGTTTCTCGATTTTTAAGAAATAATTGATTCCCAAAGGTTCCTGGAGGACTTCTATGTTTTTGATCTGCTGAGGTGGAATGCCGCGGGCAAAGTCGAACATCTCCTCTTTTGTTCTATAGATTAATTTCCATTCACAAACGTTATCCATCATGAACCGGATGTCGGTTGGAGTATCGGAGGAAAAATTCCCGATAACCAGAGCGCCGTCAGGCTGAAGCAGTTCAAAGACATGTTTCGTCAGGGCGATGGTTCCCTTTGTCGGATCATCTTGAAACGTTTTGATGTAATCATAAAGGCCGGCGGAATAGATCAGGTTGTAATCTTTTCTTTTCAATTTCATGGTGCTGTATTTCACGGGCAGAAGCGCTTTGCGAATGCCCTTGAAATCTTGCTTTGGATTGCAGTAGTTGAGGAATGGCTTCCGGGGGATCGCTACATGATAGTTTCCCTTCATCAGGTGGAAAGCATTGCCCAGGACATAAGACAACCGGGGATCTACGCATTGCCGGCGAACGCTCCGGATGGTATTGATGTCATGATCGAAGGCGTGGAAATGCAAGGCATTGCCACTGTGATCTTCAGCGAGCACGTCCTGGATTTCCATGGCGGGGCCGGCGGCGAGGCTCAAAATTCGCCCACCCCCTTTTTGCTTCACCTGATGGATGTGCCTCCGCAGAAATTCCCGGCGATTACGAAGCGCCTCGCCGGTCAGACATGCCGTTGCCTGTTTATGGGCAAACATGCCAAAGGGCGTATGGCCCTCGAATAAATTCCTATAGATTATCCTCATCATTTCGGCATCCCCCGCATAACCTTCCGGCTTGTCGATGATCCGGCGATAGAAAGGCGCTTCATCATAAAGAACACGCCGGAACATGGATTGCCGAATCAACTCCTCATGTTTTATCCGCTCCTCATGCGACAGTTCCCAATGGACTGCCCACAACTGCTCCATGATGAGGGGTCGCCAGGATTCCATCTTTAAGAGTTCATGTGTCAGGATGGCTTCAAGTTCACTGCCTTTTTCCTTGAGGCTATTCAATGTTTCACGCGTCTCCAAATAGCCTTTTTCAAGTTCCTTGAACAGGCTACGGAATTGTGGTGCGATATGCATAGGATGCTCGCTTCTAACGAAATTTTTTAAATGTATTAACGGTCTCAAAATAGTATTTACGACTAAGAACATTTATGTTGTGACGTCTTCCCGGCGAAGGCCGGGAACCAGTTCAAAATTCCTGGATGCCGGATCAAGTCCGGCATGACAAATGTACATT
>JBATES010000122.1:0-1507 GCA_049664145.1 Smithella sp. | reverse complement strand
ACGTGGAACTGACCATCGAATCCGGAGACCAGAAACTCGTTTGCATCAAAGAACTTTCCGTCGGCACTCACAAAGAAGAAATCAAATTTAACTTTGATCATGAACAGACGGGAATTTATGTTTCCTTCAACATTGCCTACACGCAGAAATCTCCCGCGATCAGCTTAAATCCCCAAAGACTCGACATGGGAAGCATTCTGCCCGGGAAAACCGTATCAAAAAAAATCATTTTAAATAACATCGGCAAGGAAATGCTGAAATGGTCTGTTTCAATGCCGAAGCACGACACCAATGATATTGCCGCTCTTCTCAAAAGAGGCCGCTATGTATCGTTTGCGAATAACGAAACAACCGGCGGAATTTATAATGTGCCACCCTCTTTAAAAGATACGATCAAATTAACCGGCAAATGGACAAACAGCAATGGCTATCCCGCGTGTGAAAAAGACGTCAACAATATCAAAGTCAGCTTCACGGGAGCAGGCATTATTCTTTATCTTGCCAAGTATCCCGAGAAAGGCAATTTAGCCATATCCCTGGACGGAATCTCTCTTGATAAAATAGAATTATGGGAAGAATTAAAAGCAAACGCGGGAGAATTATTTGTGACCGACCAACTCCACTTTGGCGCTCACGTTCTGGATATCAAAAGTAAAGACACGCCGCTCGTCCTGGAAGGCGTGCGAATATTGGGCATCGCCACATCCTTCTTTCCGGAAGGCAGTGTAAAAATTTTCCCCAATTCCGGAGCAACCACCAGGCAATCCAATTATCTGACGGTTTCTTTCAATCCCGGTTCCATGTCGCCGGGTTATTACGCGGATGAAATATTATTTGTCACCAATGGCGGCGACATGATTGTAGAAACGTTCGTGGAAATCCTGCCGGAAAATATTACAAAGGTGATTGATATCTACAGATACTACAACGGCGGCGATCATCTTTACACGGCAGATCCTGCGTCGGAGACATCAAGAATCATGCAGGGAAAATATGTCAAGGAAGGCATCGCTTTCCGGCTGTTTAAAGCCGATACCCCGGGAACAAAAACTTTCTATCGCTGGTATAATCCACAAACAGGAAGTCATTTCTACCATTACATCCCAACGGGTGGCGGCAAAGACCTGCGGGGCTATATTTCCGAAGGCGCAATAGGCAACATCGCAACCTCAAAATTAACCAACACCAGAGAATTGTATCGCTGGTATAACGGGACAACGGGCCGTTATTTTTATTCCACCAACGCGCAGGGAGGAAAAATAAATAAAAAGGTTTATAAATTTGATGGTATAGCCGGATACGTTAGATAAGAGATACTCGATGATAAAAAATCGTTTTACGCATCTTTTCATCTTGACAAAATGAGGAAGAGGGGCTATTAGTTCAAGCCTTTTTAGGCACAGGATACAAAATGCGCCTGTAGCTCAGTTGGATAGAGCAACGGACTTCTAATCCGTGGGCCGAGAGTTCGAATCCCTCCAGGCGCACCAAAGCGAAAAATGGTGGG
>JBATES010000121.1:0-1662 GCA_049664145.1 Smithella sp. | reverse complement strand
TGCTTTACACGCTATTTTGTTCACTACACTTTTGAAAAACTTCGGACACTTTCGTTGATTTTATTGATGTTTTTTTGTGCAAATCCCCTTTTGCTGTCAAAGTCGGGAGCAGTATTAAATTTTCCAGTGTAAATAACTTTGACAATTGCAACCAGCTTTGATAGAGAATCTTGACTAAAATTAACAACTTAATATTTAAAACAAAGGAGGATTTTTATGAAAAAAGTTTTAGTTCTTGTTTGTGCGTTTCTTTTTGTTGCGTCCGTTGTTTTCGCCGCCGGTAAAACTTATCAGGTTACCGGACCGGTTCTGGAAGTCACTCCGAATTATGTTGTTGTTCAGAAAGGCAAGGAAAAATGGGAAGTCGCCCGTGACGCTTCCACAAAAGTAACCGGCGATTTGAAGGTCGGTTCCAAAGTAACGATTGAATATACCATGAAAGCCGTATCCGTCGAAGCCAAGGAAGCTAAAGAAGCCAAGAAAAAATAATTAAGATTGATAAAGCAAAAAAAGGTTGCTCCCGTATTTCCACGGGAGCAACCTTTTTTTACATCGATCATTATTTTGAGCAGCAGTTGCTTATTTTCCGGTATCGAAGATTTTAGATAAATTCCATTTTTTTCTCTTCTTCCAGTTTCCCCGATGATAGGCGTAGCTGGCCAGAAGCGGCAGGACCGTTGTGGCTTCGGCATAAACCATCTGCTCACAGGAAGAATCCACCTTACCCCAGGAATTGGCTTCTTTAAGCGTGGAGCTGGAGCAGGCGCCGTCACGCACATCCGCCACGGTTATCTGCACTGCGTATTTATGCATGGGAACGTCTTCCCCCAGTATTTCAGCACAGACGACGGTATCCTGAGCGAAGTTTTTCGGCACGCCGCCGCCGATCATCAATAAACCGCTGGTTCCGGCTTTTATTTTTACTTGTGTCAGCTCCAGAAAATCTTTCACGGAATCGATGGACAGATGCTTTGTGGGACGTTCAACCTGATGCAAAACGAGTCCGAAACCGGCGGAACTGTCGGAAAAGGCCGGGCAGAAAATCGGTACGTTGTTTTCGTATGCCGCCTGAACCAGAGAGTTTTTCTTCTTCGAATTTTTAACCAGATATTTGCCCATTTCGGCAATAAATTCCCGTGAAGAGTAGGGACGCGGTTCCAGTGCATCGGCGATCTTCTTGATGGTCTTGTCGCAGGCCTGCAAATCATTTTCACTGATGAAAGTGTCGTAAATCCGGTCTATGTATAGTGAGCGCAGTAATTTATCGTCAACAAAAGGTGTTCCCTGGTAGTGGCTGAATCCCAATGCTTCAAAGAAGTCCATGTCAACGATCGAAGCGCCGGTTGCCACAATGACGTCAACCATGTTGTTTTTAACCAGATCAACGTAAACCTGCATGCAGCCCGCCGCGGACGTGGAACCGGCCAGAGTCAGAATAATCGCGCATTTTTTCTCTTTGAGCATCCGGTCGTAAATATCGGCGGCATTGGCCAGATCACGGGCGGAAAAAGACATCTTTTTCATCGCGTTGATGATATTCACGGCATCGATTTTCTTAATATCGATATGCTCGACTTTCTTTTTCAATAAATCTTTCCTTTTCATTAAATGCTGACTCCCTTAAATTGATATTTATTTTGTTTATGTTTCTAAATCATCGAC
>JBATES010000120.1:0-21747 GCA_049664145.1 Smithella sp. | reverse complement strand
GGGGTATTCTCAATATTAAAGTGTTCGCGCTTGAAAGGCCGCACAATAATCTTCTGAGTATCCGTAACCGTAAATTTGTCAATAACGCGAATATAATCAGGCATCCATTTCGGATCCATGCCCCCTTCTTTCTGCTGCCTGATGAACCAGGCGTGCACATCATCGGGATTGAAGGTTTCTCCCTCTTTGAGCTGAACGGTAATCATAACCTTCTCGTCGGCCACCTCGCAGGGTGCGCCGTAGGCAATGGCGCAATCCACGCAGGGAACTTTCTGTGCATAATCCAGAACGTTTTCCGCTGAAAAATTTTCCCCGTCCTTGCGAATCCAGTCATCGGTGCGACCGTTAAAAAACATATAGCGCTTGCCGTTGATAATCCTGATGTGACCCAGATCACCCGAATGATACCAGCCGTTGCGGAATTTCTGATTGGTGGCTTTCGCATTGCCGAAATATCCTTCGAAACGGAGATTGTTATCACAGATTTTGCGGCAGATTTCTCCCACGGCCTTGTCGTAATTGGTCAGAGCGCCGCTTGCATCCACGATTCCCGGCGCACATTCCTTGTCCGCTTCATTTAATATGCGAATGGAGGAATCCACGCTGCCGACGGAATCGATCGGATCACCGGGACGATTGGCCGTAGTAATGACCGCCTCGGTGGAACCGTAGATTTCATAAATATGTTCCATGCCGAGATAACGCTTGAGCTTGATGCGATCGTTGACCGTGGCGCCGTTGCCGTAGGCTTTCCGGAATTTGTTGCGCGGATGTCTGGCCAGCGCGGCTTCTGTGGCTTCGCCGTTGCCGTATTTGCGCTCCAGAGCATCCAGGATGTAATGCAGCGGCTGCCCGACATAGTTCAGAAAAGTAACGCCATATTGGAGCATATCTTCTTCGAAGGCGCTGGCGGAAAAACGCCGCTTCAGAACGAAACTTCCTCCGACAATCATCTGCGGCAGAATGCCGATATACCAGGCGTTGGAATGAAAAAGCGGCATAGAGATGTAACCCCGATCATTCTTGTTGAGATGAACGGCGGACTGCACCACAAAACCGGCGCCGAACATTTTGATATGCGTGCAGGGTACGCCCTTGGGCATCCCGGAGGTGCCGGAGGTATAAATCACGATCACTGGACTGAAATTATCAACCTTGACCCGATAATTTTCAGAAATCTCGTGACGGGAAGCCTCGGCCACCGCGTGCTCTAATGATTGGAAACCGCTGGACGGAACAGATTTCGGATCCCCGGCACAATAAACATTTTCCGGGCCAATGGCCTGAACGGCGCCGATCGTATCCTGGACTTCTTTTAAAGTGCTCTCATTAATGATGAGCAGGGATATTTCGGCCTGATCCATAACTTTAGCCAGGGTCTCTCCGCGGACCCCGGAATTGATCGCAAACAAAATGGAATTACTCAGCCCCGCGCCAAAAGAAGCAAAAAGAAATTCGGGATTATTGTCCATATAGACGCCGAAAGAAAGCCGCTTGTTTTTATCCAGCCTGCCGCTGTCCACGAGCTTTTTTCTGACGCTCATAAAAAAATGTGCATAACGCTGCGACTGCTGATAAACCTCCCGATACGTATATTCACGTCCCTCAAAGATGAAAAATACCCGGTCGCGCCTGAACCACAGCCACCAGAGAGTAAATTTGATCATGGTGCGAAAATTGAGAAAGCTCAGGACGGTTCTGATGATGGTTTTGAGATTTATTTTCTTCACTGCTTTATTTCCCCCGGAAAATTGTTTTATCATTTAAAATCTAAATGCATAACGGTTTGTTGAGTTCCTGACGGGCGTTTTCCGTTAAGGTTTTCAACTGCTCGGCGGGAATGCCAAGATTGAGGAACGTCTGGTTGACGATTTCCAGACTGGCTTCAAATTCCGGCTGCACCACATACGTCACGCCTTTTTTGTAAAGATCTTGCATCTGCTCCACGCCTTCCGCGCGGGCGATGATGCGGATATCAGAATTTATTTTTTCAGCCTGCGCGACAATGCCCAGTGAAACAACGGCGACCGGCGTCGTGATCAACAGCAGTTTTGCCCGGTGCAAATCGGCCGCTTCCAGGATGATTCTCTTGCCGGCATCGCCGAAAATAATCGGGAAACCACATTCCTTGACTTCGTGAACACGGCGGGAATTGTATTCCAGAATTACAAAAGGCATATCCATCCGGTCAAGAACATGCGCCACATACATGCCCACGCGTCCGCCGCCGGCAATGACGATATGATCTTTCAATCCGCTTTTGGGAAAATGAATGGGCGCCAGTTTCAGCGGCTTGATCCAGCGCCTCGCAAAAGCATAAAGCGGTGCGGTAAGACCCGAGACAAAAGGCGTCAACAGCATGGTGATAATAGACATCGTTAAGACCAGAGAATAGAAATCCGTGGAAATTGATTTTGTGGCAACGCCCACGCGTCCGAGAATAAAAGAAAATTCTCCCACCTGCAAAAGACCCAGGCCCATTGCCAGCGGGATGACATTGCGATAACCGAATGACCGGCTGAGCACGGCAAAGATCAATGCCTTGCCCGACATCACCAGAGCCACCAGCACCAGGATCATTGGCCAGTGAGCAAAAAGGTATCCGATATCCAGCAGCATCCCGATGGACGTAAAAAACAGCAAGCTGAAAATATCCCGCAAGGGAATGATGTCGCTCAGGGCCTGATAGCCGTAATCCGATTCGCTGAGAAGGATTCCCGCCACGAAAGCGCCGAACGCGAAAGACAGGCCGAAAATATAAGTGCCGTAACCGATGCCCAGTCCGATGGCCGCAGTGGCAATCAGAAAAAGTTCACGCGAATTCCAGTTGGCGATGTAGCGCATCAGCCGGGGAATAATTTTTGTGCCGACAAAAATCATCGCCAGAAGAAAGGCGGCCGCTTTCACGGCGGATACAAGCAGAATCGAAAAACCGGCCTGAATGTTGTTCAACTGCGGCAGAATAATCAACATCGGCACGATGGCCAGGTCCTGAACAATCAGCACGCCGATCATCACGCGGCTGGATAACGTGCCCATCATGCCCTGCTTTTCCAGCGTTTTGATCATGACCATTGTGCTGGATAACGATATCAGGGCGCCAAACCAGATGGAAGATGTCCATGACCAGCCGAAAAGTTGACCGATGCCGAATCCGTACAACATGGTCAGAATAATCTGCACCGGTGTGCCGAACAGGGCAATGGTGCGGACCGGTTTTAATTCCCGGAAGGAAAATTCCAGCCCCAGCGCAAACAGCAGCAGGGCGATACCGATTTCCGCCAGTTTTTCGATATTGTTAATATCCGAGACCGTGATACCGCCAGTATAAGGGCCAACCACAATTCCGGCAAGAATGTAACCAAGAATCAAAGGCTGCTTGAGCGCCTGAGCAATCAAACCACCCAACAAGGCAGCCATCACAATAATGACAATATCTCCGGCAAGTCCCATAGAATATGATCATCCTGAAAAACGATTGCTTTTTGAAACCCGCTCGCAGGCCTTTCTCTTATCGCGTTTCCTACCCGATAATTTATTCATTCTGATTTTGATAAGATGTTACCTTTGATGAAAGGGAGTATAGGAAGAACCATCGTTAATGTCAATTAAATCCTGGATTTTTACTTGAGAAATTAAGTTGTATTGCCTTGCATAACACTTACGGCAGTTCATTGAGCGCCATCACCATTGATTGCGGAGAACCGGGAGATCAATTAAATATCCCTTGATTTTATAATGGAAACAGGACTAATGATTGATGATCATTTTATGCCGCTTCATCATCAACCGGAAAACATAGTAATGATCTTTTTAAATAATATTAAATTACCCTGATTCAGGACTTTCTTTTTTTAATACCGACCCTATAAAAGGCAAAAGAGGACGTGGCACAGGAAAATAAAACCGTCAGCATAACCTGGCTGGGCACTGCCGGAGTTTTGATTTCGGATGGCGCTACCGGCATTCTGATCGACCCCTACGTCAGCCGTTTCGGTCTTTTCAAAATCGCGCTGAACATTCCTCTGCAACCCGACAAAGCGTCTATAAAAAAATGGACCGACCGCTTGGGAGCAAAAAACATCGGCGGCGGCGGCAGTCATTCCCACTTTGATCACTGCCTCGACGCTCCTTATTTCGCTCAGGAAACGGGCGCATTGCTCATCGGATCGGAAAGCACCATCAATGTCGGCAGCATAAAAGAACGAGACCCGTTAACCGATGACAGTGTCATGGCGCGGATTCACCGGAAATCAATTCCTGCGCCTTGCCATGGCGCTCTTCATCCTGTTTGACGAACCGTCATTGACGCCACCCGCCGCACCTGCGCTTTTAAATTTTGAACGTAAGATTCTCTGGGTTGCAGAATCGTGCCCCTTTCATCGTATTCCTTTTTCGCCATCAACTGGACGGTCTCATCGATATCACCGTTTGCGGCGTCGAGATACGTTTCGATCAGCTTGCGATACAGCGGCGTCGCCTTCAGGGATTGCTGTAAAAATTCCGTCGCGTCCTGGTCGGTAAACACCCATATGTGAGCCATGCCGAGGAGTCTTGGTCGAAGCCCGATCAATTTCTCCAGCGACGCAACGTAGTCGTCATAAGAGGATAGAAATTCGACCTGAATATCGCCGTCTTTGTCGCCTTCGGGAATGCCGCAGGCCTCTCCGGCAAACAATGCGCGGATTTCCGGGATGAAAAATGCCAGCGAATCGCCGGTATGTCCCGGCACTTCATAAACCTCGCAGGTGACTCCACCGAGATCAAACCGGTCGCCTTCCTTAAGATTGATCTCAAAATTTACCGGTTCTATATGAACATCCTCATCCCCGACAACGTCCTGAAAAAATCCTCTTTGAATCTCACTCAAAAAAGTCATCAGGTCCAGGACGGATTTCTTTTTCATCAGTTCTCCGACTCGTTCGAACGCGCCCGCTTGAAGACGGGGCAATTTTCTTTTTAAATAAGGAATCGCGCCCAGATGGTCGAAATGGGAATGCGTCGCAAAAACATAATCCAGAGCGTTTTTATCCCCGAATACCTTTTCCAGCGAAGCGATATACGCCGGTCCCATCATGTTAATGCCGGCGTCGATCATCAAACTCTTTTCCCTGCCCTTGATGATATAACCGGGATAGAAATGCTTTCCGCCAACGCTTATCCACTCGCCGAAATCGCCTTCCGCTTTTAATTTCATCTCCAATCCTTTTTTTGCCGTGGGCTCAAGGCCAAGGTTAAAATCTTAATCCCCATTGCGCATCAACACTATTTCAACTCGACGCGCTTCTTATGAGCGCGGTTCATTGCCTCAAACGGGCCTCTGGATTTATACTCAAATATTTTCCCGCTCAGGGGGGTAAGCCAACCGTAGATAACGCCCCCGTGGATTAAGCGGACTTTCCCCTTTGTTACCGGTTCAATGATCCAATAATGCTCCAGATCGATGAGCTTGGGCAGCCTCGGATATCCCAGCCATCGCAACTGACGCTTGGGGTCCACGATGATCAGCTTCGGGGTGAAAATATATCCCCTGCTGCCTGCGGACTCAAAGCACACCGTCAGCCGCACACCCGGACGCACCTCTCCTTTGGCCCAGCGGATCATCGGATTCCACTGGGGGAAAGCACCGAAATCCGTGAGCACGTCCCAGACGCGTTCCGCAGTCGCATTGATTTCAATCTCAGTAATTACTTCATGGGAAAACATCAAATAAACCCTGCCTGCTTAATTTTGCATGTCGCGTTTCCCGAAGATATTTCCATTATACTTGTAGGGCGGGTTCCCCTGAACACGCCGCTTTGTTTGTTTTGCGGACTGCTCGGGGAGCAGTCCCTACATTTAATTTCCTTCAACTATCTTAATTTCATCTTCCGTCAGTTCGTAGAGTTCATAAACCAGTTTGTCGATCTGCTTGTCGGTGGCGTCAATCTGGCGCTGGATTAATGTTTGTTCGTGACTGGTTTTCGCTTCCGGCAGTTGTTTGTTTAGGGCAAGCATCTGCTCGACGAGTTGCACAATCTGGTCGTGACAGTTTTTGTCGGCTGGATCGGTATAATTTATACTTTTAATAGGCAAACTTAATAAAGCATTTTTTAGAACATCAATCGTTATAAAAAACTTTTGATAGTAATAAGTTAATAGGCGTGAATTGATAATTCCAAGTAAATATTTCATTGAAGGAATTTTGGCTTGCGACAAAAGCAACATAGCATCTTTTACGAAAAGACCGCCAGCATCGTAAGAAGCAACTAATGACTTACCCATTCTAGCTACAATAATTTTTTCTGCTTCAAATCTTGCCTGTTCACCAGGTCGCGCAGTTTTACGATTTTTAATCATATTTTGCGGCACATACCAGACATATTCTACAGGTTGCTCCGTCCAATATCTGTGTATTCCTGCACTTCTTATGAAAGGCTTACTTTCATTAAATTTTTTTTCAGCGTGTATAAATTGATCATCATCAGCAGTTTTAAATCCATAAACCGATCTAACAAAATCAGAAAGTGGTGCTTTTTTGTCTGAAACTTTTGAAATAATTGATTGTGCGTCACGTTGTCCGTAAAGTTGGAAGTTATAAAGATATGCTGCTTCAATTTCTCTTTGTGAGAATTGACGAATGTTAGATAACGCACCACCGACTTCCATTCTGTCAACAAATATAGTATTCTCTTTACCGTCGTTTTTTGTCCTTCTTTCTATAATAAAAATACAAGTCTCAACTGTAGCGTTGGCAAATACTTTTTTAGGTAGTTGGACTAACCTCAATATTTTGCCATTATGAATAAAGAACTCTCGAATCTTGGTAAAACTTTCTAATGATGTCCACGTTTGAGGGACAATAAACGAAAACAAACCCGATTGTTTGATTAAAGTTAATCCTTTTTCCATAAAACAAGAATACATATCCGACTTTGCTACAAATGTAGGAAATACTGTCCAAAGAATCTTCTTAGTTTCTTCAGCAATATTCTGTGGTCGTACATACGGTGGATTGCCTATTACCGCGTCGAAACCGCCTGCTTTGAAGATTTCCGGAAATTCCACCTGCCAGTCGAACACATTGATACGTTGCGCTTCTTCGTTATCCAGCAGAGCCATTTGTTTGCCCTCAAAGAAATCCGGCCCGATGAGCGAATTGCCGCATTTGATGTTGCCACCCAGATTCGGCAACGCACGCTCATGAAAGAGTTTGCGCTGGCGGTTAAGCGTCTCGTCGGTTTCGTCTTCCAGCACTTTGAGCAAAAGAGAAAGCTTCGTTACTTCCACGGCCTGCGTGTCAATATCTACACCGTAGATATTGTTGAGCAGTATCCGTTTTCGCTCGGTGGTGGTCAGATGCCACGCATTACCCTGTCCTTTGTATAAAATCGGTCTTTTGGCTTTGGCGTGTTTTTCGGGATCGTCTTCCGAATACCACTTTAAATGCCAGTCGAGCAGATATTGATAAGCACCGAGCAGAAACGAACCGGAGCCGCAGGCGGGATCGAGAATGCGCAGGCTCTCCGCTTTTTTCGGATTTTTTCCTTCGAGTATTTTGCCCACGGTATTTTTAACGATGTAATCAACAATGTAAGTCGGCGTGTAGAAAACGCCCCCCGCTTTTTTGACTTCGGGTTTGTCTTCCACGACGGCGCGGTGGTCGCTGGTAAGGCGAATGACCTTTCCCAAAAACTGTTCATAGACCTGCCCCAGAATATCGGCGGGCAGAACAGAAAACTCGTAGGGTGAGTCGGGATAGTAAAGCGTTTTGAGAATATCCTTAAGCGGTTTGTCGTCAATTTTTAAATCCGGCGTGAGTTTGTCCGGCGGTTCAGCCTGATCTTTTTCGTTGCGGAAATGAAACAGACCGGAGTTGTAGCGGTCGTCGGCCTTGTAGAAAAGTTCCTGCAATCTTCCGTAGATGTTGTTGCCGTTGCCCAGTGAACGCAGCGCGCCGTAGTCTTCAATGCCTCTATCTTCGGCAATGCGCAAAAAGATGATCCGGTCAATAATGCGCTGGACGGAATCGTTGAGTTCGCGGACAGTCAGTGTATTGCGCAGAGCAATGTTGCGGGCCAGCATCTCTCTCCAGCTTTCGATTTCCGAAAGAAAAGCATTATCCACTTCGGATGTGCCGCGTTTGGCCCTGCTGGATTCCGCAAATTTATCAAACGAGCCTTTGAGGATGGCATCCTTGGAAAAGACAGCGGCGATTTCATCCCATTTTTCGATGTACTGGTCATAGGTGTAATATTGGACGCGGGCTTTGTCGGACTTGTCTTTTTGATCGGGACGGATGCGGCAGTCGTAAACGGCGAATTCATCAAAATCGGTGACGATGGAAAGCGGCAACTTGGCCGACCAGGCATAACGCCGCACCTGAAAGGCTGGCGCGGGAGCGTCCTTGATATTGATGGAGGGTTGTTTGGCCTCGACAAAATACTTGCGCTGTCCGCCGATGCGGAAGGAATAATCCGGCGCTTTGGTGACACCGCTGACTTTTACGGCATCCTCGTGAATGACGTCCTTGTAGGCTTCGGCATTTCCCGCCTTGTTGTTAACGTCCCAGCCCAGCGCTTCAAAGAAGGGATCAATGAATTCGCGTCTGACCTGTGTTTCGTTATAGTTTCCTGATTTGTAGGCCTCAGAGTTTCGTTCGAATCGTTCAATCAACTCCAGAATGATCTGCGGTGCGGGCATTGATACTCCTTATGATTATGCGGTTATGCTTGCGGTTTTTTCCATCGGGCGGTAATGACCAGTTGATACGCGAACATGCTTTTCCACAAATTGGCGATGAACGCTTCCGGCTGATAAACATATTTCATATAAAACCGGTAGTAAGGATTCCCGGCTAGAGCTTCAGGTTCGGTCGGCTGTGCGTTTCTGCTTTCCGGAAACATCCGGTTTCTGGCCTGTATGCCAACCAGCCCTCTCAACAAATACGGCGTCGCGTAAACATGAACAACATCAAATCCGGCAGCTTGAATCAGCCGTTTGATGCTTTTCAGCGTGAAAAAGCGGATGTGGGTTCTATCCATCATTCCCGAAACGGTATACTCCCAGCTTCCGCAAAGCAAGCGCAACCGGGTCAACCAGTTGGCAATGTTAGGCACGGAAACAAGCAGAATGGCATTTTCCTTCATCAGCGGCCGGGCATTGCGAATCAGCAACAGCGGATCGTAAACGTGCTCGAGGATATCCGAAAAAACCACCATGTCGAACTTTTCACGACTTATTTCTTCCGGAATAGTTTCCGGCCTGCTGAAATCCGCCACCACGGCACAGGTCAGACGCTTCTTTGCTTTTTCTATGGCGAGGGGCGATAGATCAACGCCGAAGACGTCATTGCTTTTCTTGATCATGGCCGCGCCGTTCTGTCCGTACCCGCAGCCGATGTCCAGTATTTTCAGCCCTGTTCCTACCTGTCGCAGGAGACCGTGATGCAGCTCTTCATAATACTGGTACTGCTCGTTTAATTTATCCATGATGTTTCTTCATTCTTCAACTGTTGAGGATATCGAAAAGAATGTAGGGAAAACACCCGGGTATGTCAATAAAAAGTTCATTGATTGATGGAAACTAAAACCGGAGCCGGGGGTATGCCGCAGATGAAAGGATATTTCTTAATCGCGGAAAGTTTTTTAAGACGCCGAGGATCACTGCCGGCATTTTTTGTAGCGGCAATCCTCTGGACATGCCTAAACGCTGTCTGTAATGCACTCCGACATATCCGACACAAACGCCACTGAATATCGCGCGGAGGGTCAATTCCGAACTGATTAAAGCCGTGTTCATCCAGTCTTCCGAGCAGAGCTTATCGTTAAGCGCCTTGTTATAAATTCTGAAACCGCTGTCGGCATCCTGCAAATCAACCTTAAAATATTTTCTCAAAATAAAGTTAAAGATCAGCGTCAGGAAACGGCGATGCAACTGGTCGGATCTTTTTGTTCTCACACCGATAACCAGTTCATATTCATGACGACGTTCATACAACTTCCAGAAATCATCCATGTCAAACTTGGAACCTGTATCACTGAAGAAAATATACGGATTCTTCGCGATATTCATCGCGTCCTTCAATGCCTTCGCGTAACCTTTTCGCTGCCCGCCGGTGGAATGAATCACTGCCGGGTCTTGAAGGTATCCGGCGATGATTTCTTTGGTGCCGTCGGTGCTGCCGTCTTCCGCGATAATCAGCTCCGACCCCGGCAATTTTGCTAAAATCACATTTTTAATATTCAGGATTTCCTGCCCGATAGTGGCTGCCTCGTTGTAAACAATCAGGATGACGGAAACCGGTTCTTGATCGGGATGATTAACCATTGTCTTGCCCTGATGTCTTATGCCGACAAAAGAAAATTTATTTGATGGCTCTGATATAAAGATGCGCGTCCGCCGGATTCTGAAAACGATTTCGGGAAATTCCACGGGAAAGAAAGATCTGCGTATCTTCCTCGATAACGTCGCTGAAGCCGATATCCCGCAGGTGCTGGAACAAATCATCTTTCAGCCAGGCGCACTTGTGCTCGTCTCCCGGCCAGCGCTGCCAGCCCCAAAAAGTGGCGAAGACGTGTTCTCTGGAAAACGGACTTTTCTCCGGCATACCGTGCGTAATGTTATAAAGATATTCGCTCCATATCTTAATATCCGGCAGGTCGAAAAGAAACTCTCCCCGCGGCCGGAGCATTTGATGAATATGCCGCAGCGCTTCGGTAAACTCGATAAAACGTAAATGCTCCATCAGCGCCAGGGCAATGATCTCTGCAAGCGAATTTTCCGGCAGGGAGATCTCCCCTATCGGACAATTGAAATCCAAATCAACGCCGGGTTGCACGGTGATATCCTGATGCAGATATCCCGGTGTCGGTCTCTGCCCGCAGCCCAGTTCCAGTTTATCAGATTTTATAAAAGGAGAGGTTTGCTTCATTTTAGTTTTTACCGCGGGAAATTATTTTCCGTGGCATCGGCTTTGAAGATGAACGACCTTTTCCGCTTTCTGACTTCAGCAATGCGGCGCTCAGCATTTTCATCATCATGTGGCTGATAATGGAATGAATGTCTTCCGCAACCTTCATATCGTCAACGTTGATATGAATGCAGGATTGCGCTGCATTCTTAAGTTTCCCGCCGTCAAATCCGCAGAGTCCGACCGTCACGGCACCTTTTTTGTTGGCATAGTCAATCGCCCGGATGATGTTTCTGGAATTCCCGCTTGAAGAAATGCCGATCACCACATCGGCGGGTTGCAGAAAGTTTTTCAACTGCTCCACAAAAATCGCGTCATAACTGATGTCGTTGGCGATCGCGGAAACGGAAGGCATGTTATCGTTGAGACACATCACCTTGAATTTATTGTCCAGAGCGGCCGAGGCTCCTTTATTGAAATCACAAACGATATGCGAGGCGATGGTTCCGCTGCCGCCATTGCCCATTGTAAATATCGTATTGCCATGATCGTAAGCGGTTTTCAGGATATTCACGATTTGATTTATCTCCTGCGTCTTTACGACACTGAGCTTTTTCTCTAAGAGTTTTAAATATTTTTTAATGTCCACCGTGCAATCAATCATCGCTGGTTACCTCACTGGCTGTATCATAAATCACCTTCGTGCCCGAATTGTCAAATTGAAATTTGAATTCCCTTAAATCTCGCAGCGCGTGTCTGAGTTTTTCCTGCCGCGTCCGCTCGCAGTAGAACATTAAAAAACCCCTGCCACCGGCGCCAAGCAGTTTCCCGCCGCAGGCGCCGTTTTTGCAGGCCTGCTGATAATAATAATCAATTTTATCATCGGAAATATTCGGCGAAAGCTCTTTCTTCAAACGCCAGCCTTCATCCAGTATCGCTCCCACGTCCTGCAAATTTCCCGCTTCCAGACAGGCTTTCAGAGTCTGAGCCAGCCCGGTCATGGCCTGAATGTTCATAAACGTGTTTTTATCGGCAACCGTGTTTTTTTTCTGAGCGGAGAGAATCTCCCGCGCCGCTCTCACCCCGCCGGTATAAAAGAACAGCAGGTTATCTTCCAGTTCCCGATATTTTTCGCGGGACATGACAACCGGTTCGACACGGACGGTATCGTCGGAATGAAAAGTTATCAGGTTTAATCCTCCATAAGCCGCGGCGTACTGATCCTGTTTGCCGATGGGTTCGCCCAGAATGTCAATTTCAATGGCGCAGGCTTCCCGGGCCAGTGTTTCCCGATCAGGAGTCCGATCGGTATAAGCATACAAAGCGTTCAGCAGGCCTACCGCAAAGGAACCGGATGAGCCCAACCCTGTTCCCGCCGGCATATCCCCGATGGCATTAACATCGATGCCCCTGATGCCAAATTTTCGGAGCGCTTCGCGTACAATGGGGTGTTTGATTTCACCCGCCTCACCGACCAGTTCGGTCCGGGAATACTTCACCTGGATTCTTTCATCAAAATAAGGATGCACGAAGATGTACATGTATTTGTCGATGGTTGTGCTCAGCACACAGCCGGCGTGCCTTGAATAAAATTCTTTCAAATCACTGCCGCCGCCGGCAAAACTTATTCTAAAAGGAGTTCTTGTCCCTATCATCAGGCCTCTTGAACAGCAAAAACGCGTTCAGCGTTTTTTACGCTGTACGATAATCCGTTTTTAACCTTCGTATTCATCGACAATAAAATCCACGGCCTCCCGCAGATTTTCAAAAACAAAATCGGGAAGGCAATCGTATCGCCCGTCTTTCCCGGCATAACCCGTTTTGACCAGTATCGTTTTCAATCCGGCATTATATCCTGCCATAATATCGCGGGTGGAATCGCCGATCATAAAAGATTTACTCAGGTCGATGTTGAAATCGTCCCGCGCCTGCAGAATCATTCCGGCCTCAGGCTTTCTGCACGCGCATTTTATTTTGTAATCCATGCTTTCCCCTGCAAAGCCGCGGTCGGGATGATGAGGACAATAATAAATCGCGTCCAGAAAAGCATTTTCCCCGCCCAGCATCATATCCAATGTTTTATGGATCTCGGCAACATCTTTTTCCGAACAAAGCCCTCTGGCCACGACCGACTGATTGGTCGCCACAATCCCCAGATAATCCGAATGATTTATTTTTCGCACGGCCTCTGCCGAACCATCGATTAAGACCAGTTGTTCAGGCTTGCAAAGATATTCAACTTCTTCATTCATCACGCCATCTCTGTCTATGAATATGGCTTTCTGCCGGTTGATAAGGTTGCGGCGGAAAACTTTTCCGCTGAGAATATCGTGTTCCACTTCGTAGAATCTGGCCACTGAGCCGACATCCTTTACATACTCAGAAGATTTGTAAGCGTAAAGATTTTGCCCCCGGTCAACCAGAGGAGGAAAGACATCGTGACCGAAATCAAGTTTGCGTCCGCTTTCGATGAATCGTATCATTTCCCTGTCAAGAATATAGATGCCGGCATTGACCAGGTTTTGATACACCTGATCGGCGGGATGCGGTTTGGAAACAAATCGGGTTATTTTATGGGAGTTATCCATTTCCAGCAAATCACTGTCAAAAGGATGGTCGTTGGGATGAACCAGCAGAGTGCCCGGACCGCTATGCAACTGGTGAAAATTGATCAGCCGCGTCAGATCGATGTCAAAAATGATATCCCCGTACAAAGCCAGAATGTCTTTCGCGGCGCCGAACAATGGTTCAGCATATTTAAAAGCGCCCGCAGTACCAAGCGATTCAGGTTCTTCCGCATATCGTATGGACAAATCAAATTTCCGGCCATCGCTGAAATAGTTCTGAATGGCTTCCGCGCCGTAACCGACGCTGATGATCACGTCTCTGATGTTATTCCTGGCGAGAAACTCCACCTGATATTGAAGAATCGGCTTGCCGGCAATGCTGACCATCGGCTTGGGCATTTGAGCCGGCGTGATTTCCTTGAGCCTTGTGCCTTTTCCACCCGCGAGAATAAATGCAATCATTTTCCCAGAACACTCCTGACAGCCAGTCTTACCGCCTCCGTGGAGGAATGCGCAGCCTTCCAGCCCAACGAATTCAGCTTTTTCAAATCATACCGGTAATGCGGGACATCGCCCAGCCAGCCCGTGCTGCCACCCGTATATTTAAATTTCACATTGTGCAATCCCATTTCTGCGCAGACAATCCCGGCGATCTGTGTCACTGTTATCTGATCGGGTACACCGGCGTTAAAATAATTCATATTTTCCCGAGCGTTCCGAAAAATAAACAACAGCGCCTCCACCAGATCCCGAACATACACGTAAGGTTTCTTCTGCCTGCCGTCGCCTAAAATGGACAGTTGCTTTGGATTGTCCTTCAGCTTCTGAACAAAATCATGGATGACGCCGTGCGTCATTCTTTCCCCCGCGACATTGGGAAACCGGACTATCCACGACTGAATATGATTCATGGATGAATAGGCGGCAATGAATGCTTCCCCGGCAAGTTTGCCCGCCCCGTAATAAGAAACCGGCGATAAGGAACCGGTCCCTTCGGCTAATTTTCTCCGCGCATCTCCGTAAACGGCGGACGAGGAAGCAAACACAAACTTATTGACTTGAAACAACCGGCAACACTCCAGCGTGTTCCAGGTTGTCAGAAAAGTATTGTTGAAATCAATTTCCGGATTGGCCGCGGAGGCGGCGATATCCGAATTAGCCGCCAGATGAAAAACGGCATTGAATTTATTTTTTTGAAATATTTTTTTCAACCTGTCCAGACGCAGCAGATCTTCTTTCATGAACCTGAAATTCCTGTAATGAGTCAGATGCCTGATATTTTCTCTTGTTCCCAGGGAAAGATTATCAAGCGCCGTCACATGATGGTTTTCAGTTACCAGTAAATCCGCCAGATGACTGCCGATGAAGCCTGCGCCGCCGGTAATCAGTATTTTCATAAATATTTCCTGAGTTGCCCGTAATTTTTTATATTCATATACCAGATTCCGGTAAAATTTCTATAAGTTCACGCGATCTCTTTAAATTTGTGTTCCTATCGCTTCACTGAGATTCTTCGCGTGCCGTATAACGGCATCCATATTTAAATATTCAAATTCTCCGAACCGGCCGCACAACTGGACACCCTGGCTCGAAAAATAATTTTTGATGATCTTCATGTTTCTCTGATGAGGCAAATCGCAGATGACGTAGGCGTATTCAAATTTCCGGGTTTTCAGGAAATTGATCTGCTCCCGGGTGTCGATGAATCGCGCGGCCTCCAGCCCCGCGATTATTTTTTCTTCCACTTCGCTGACGTCCATTTCATTCATCGTGCTGTCTTTTGAACAGGTAATCTCCGCCATCAAGGTAGCGGATTTATCTTCTTTGCGATAGTAATCGCCGAGAAAATTTAGTTTCGATAAACGGTGAAAAATAATGTTCTCATCCGGCACCATCACGGCAAAATTATCTCCCAGATTATCTTTCCGCACATTGATGACGGAAATTAGGAGGGAATTGTATTTCAAGCCGTTCACCGACACCCTGACCTCTTCCAGCATCTCTTCCTGATAAATGCGAGACAGAAGGGGAACCGGTATGGTGGAAATAATGAAATCATAATTTCTGGCAGCATGATTCTCTGTTTCTATCCGCCATTGAGCACCGGCCTTTTGCACGGCAACGACATTGCCCTCCGTGATGATCCTGACTTTCTGATTGAACCGGTCGATGAAAGCTTTTATCAGCGCGTTGATGCCGCCCTGCCGCGGATAATAAAAATATAATTGCGGAAGGTTACCTTCCGTAGAGATCCCTGCCGCGCTTTTGATGATGTCTTCCGGTGGCGGCTTTGGAATTCTGCCCGCCATTTGCGCATCCATCCGGGCAGGATCAAATTTCCAGATCTTCTCGTTATAAGGTTTCAGGTAAATACCGGTGACACCCTCGCCGAAGGTTTTCAGAAAATACTTCAACAGATTATCCGCCTTCTCCTTTTCATAAGGATTGTTAAGAAAGGTATTCAGGCAGTATTCTCTTTCCGCAGCAGGCAGAGCCGACAGTTCGTTCTCAAAAGGATATTTGATGAATGAACCTTTGTGGTATATTTTATTCATCCGCCTCAGTTTGTTTTTATTCTCACCGAGCAGACTGATCATGAAATCCAGTATTTCAGCATCCTGAGAAAAAATCACATGCGGACCGATATCATAAAAAATGCCGTTGATCTGAAATGAACGGCATAAGCCTCCCGGTTCGCTTTCCTTCTCCAGGATATCAATACTTTCAATTCTATCGTATTCCTGTAAAAAATAAGCGAGAGCAATTCCGCTGAGCCCCCCACCCAAAATTCCTATTTTCATAATTTTATCTTTATAAGTTATTGATACCGCCAAATGTATTTTTAAGCATCATAATAATATCTTTCGAAGGTTTGAAGAATGATCATTCCCGTGCATCAGTTGTCTCGTGATAAACATTCAACTTATGTTCACGTAAAAGCTGCAGCGTTTCCCTGACCTGCTCCGGAAACAACCCGATCTTCGAAAGCTCCTCGGGAGTAGCCGTATCAACACGCATGGCAATATCCCGAAGCTTTGCCAGATAGGCCTTTCGATCTGGTTGAACATGCCATACAATCAAGGTTGTTATAATAAGGCCGGTAAAAATGATCGTGAAACCGGAATACATAATACCGCTCAACCATAAATTTGGTTTCACTGATCGGGTCAGGACATATATAAATATCCAAGCCATCGCTGCAATGCCAAGGATACTGACATATGTGAAGCGGGAAGCCATACCGTAATCTATTCCTAATCCGAATCTTCGAAATAGCATGAAAAACAAATAGACGCATGTGAGCATCATAAGGAAAAAAGGAAGATAGGTTTTCTCAAACATACGTGATCTGAAAAATAGAAATACAGAGATCATATAGAGAAACACCATTACCAAGCCTAAAAGCACCATGGAGTGGAATGAAAAATAATTGCAGGAGAAAAAGACATCAACACCGATAACACTGGCGCCAAAAGAGGCTAAAAGAAATTGAACCGCCTGGATAGGATTGTTCAAGATTTCTGCGGCATAAAATACCTGCGCTGTAACATAATCATTCTGATTTAGTTTATACATATAGATAAATGCGATGAAGGCAAGAAACAGGCCTATGATGACAGAACGTGACCAGAAATTTTTTGTTGAACCGGAGTGTGTTAGCGTACAGCACAAAAAGCTCAAAGCCAACGCCGGAGGATAAGTGATATACAACTTTCCGCTAAAAACGAGGATGGCCAAGGCATTTGATGAAAAGGCCAGCAGAAAGTATTTTAGTCCACCTCTCGAAAGAAATAATTCAAGACCGTAAAAGCTTGCAATAAAAAAAGGCAGGGATGATTGATAGGATAAAGCATAGCCGAAAATTAACGACTCCCATTGAATAATATTAAAAATAATCAGGGCAAGAATAATAAATGTTGTATTAATAAATTCCAATGAGCGATCCGGCTGCAGGCTTCTTCGATAATCCCGGTAAATTAAAAGAGTTGCAGCCAGAGTAAAGAATGGAATCAATAAGGCAAAAGCTCTGCGGTTTAATGAAAACCATTTTGCATCGGCCAGCATCAGAAGGTTGAACCCCAGGAATCTCTGGCCATCGGAAGGACGCCACAGGTCTGAGAAAGTAAGGGTTCCGTTTAAATAGTTTTCAATGGGGCCTCCTTTAATAATATATATATCATCACGCACAACAACATCTGTGGCTGTAGACCATACATATATAAATAATAAAGCGAAAGGAACCAGCAGAGACAAAGAAAGAATGATTTTGGCTCTCATATTCGGTATTGACCTTACGGCGCGTGTAATAAGATTTTCAGCGAAGGATCTGCGGACACGCCCATCATTTCCATTGTCCTCACATCCCGCTTCGCCTCTTCCATGCATCCCATCTGATAATAAGCAAGTGCTCTGTTCAAATAGTGGTTCGCATTGTCCGGATTAAGTTTGATGGCTGCATGATAATCAGACAGAGCTTTTTCATACTGACCCATTTTAGAAAAAATCAATCCCCTGTTCCCCAGTGCATTGGACAGTGGAATATTCACCTCATTGCCACTGACATCGTAAGGACTCATCAGTTCCAGATAATGGTTGTAATCATGGAGGGCTCCGTCCAAATTATGATTCAGCAAATGGGCAAGACCGCGGTTTTGGTACGCCAGAAGACTCTGCGGATTGATATCGATCGCCACGGCATAGTCTTCCATGGCCTCTTCCTGACGGTTATGCTTGTACCGGTCATTGCCGCGGTTGAGATAAGCCACGGAAATTTTACGGGGATATTTTTCAATCACGGATGTCCAGAGTGTTTCGCTGTTTTTCCATACCGGGATATATTTGATCGTCAGGACGCTGAAGATAACCAGGACAGCGACCGCGGTGACGACCAGAGGAATTCGCCAGGAAGGTGTTTGCTCCGCTAATTTCTGCAGACTGAAGGCGACGGCAAAGGCAAGTCCGACATAGGCCATGTAGATATACCGATCGTTCAGGTAGGCCGAATCGTTGGCCTGAAAAGGCATCAGGAGAAAAATGATGTTGAACGTAAAGAAAAGCAATCCGAAGGTAATGAATTTGAATTTACGCCAGACGGCAACAGCCCAGGCAAAAATCAGGACGGCCGTTACCGCTCCCATCCAGTGACCTGTATGCAGAACATCCGGAACGGGGTATAGCGTGGATGTCGCATAGGGAATGAAAAACTTCAGGAGGTAGATCACATAGGTATAACCCGCCAATACAAGCTGTTCGAAGAAATTGAAAGCATTGACGATGGCCCTGCTGTCTATAGTTTTATAAACGTTTTGAAAGAAAAAAGTTGTCCCCAGCAAACCGAAAAGCAGCGCAAAAGCGAAGAAAATTAATTTTTCCGTAGCCGCTTTCCAGTCAATATTTCTTCCAAAATACCAGTCCAGCAGAATCAGCGAGAAAGGAAGCGTCACCGCCTGCCCTTTGGAAAACAGCGACAAAACGAATAAAACGAAGGTCAGCAAAAAATGTCCTGTCTTGCCGGAAGCAAGATACCGAATGTAGGCCAGCAAAGCCAACAGATAAAAAAAGCCGTAGAGAACGTCTTTGCGTTCGGTAACCCACGCCACGGATTCCACCCGCAGCGGGTGAAGGCCGAAAAGCAGCGCGCCGAAACCGCTCCACCAGAGCGAGATGCCCATCCGGTGGAAAAGAATCAGCACAAGCACCGTACAGAGAAGATGCAAAATCAGATTATCGAGGTGATAAAGGAACGGCCGGTCTCCCACCAGTTTCCATTCCAGAGCGAAAGAAGAAATTACCAGAGGGTTATAGGTGTTGTAGGCGGCGGGTTTGGTGAAAATATCCTTCAGGTTCGGTTCTTTGACCAATGGATTTTCATAGATTAATAAATTGTCGTCCCAGTTGGTCCAGCCCAGCATCAAACTGCCGAAAAAGACAACCGCAACCAGAATAATCACCAGAGCAAAAACAAGGTAACCATGCTTTTCCTGAAATATTTTATTGTTTTGCAGAGTAACAAAGTCGGTTTTCACGCGCAAAGTATACGAAGAAGTATCCTGCATGTCAATCAAATACAGAACATCCGTTTCCGTATTATCGACTTTTATTCAAAGCGGGTAAACTCTGTTTTTGCGCGGTTAAGTCTGAGCATGGACCATACCATCTTCGGAATATCCAAAAAAACAATATGCATCTTAAATGTTTTACTGATCAAACCAAGGTACCTGCGATTTAAGAAACTTCGAAAAAATGAATACCACTGAAAAAAAACAAGGTATTGACGAGATATATCCTTGTTATAAGAAACAACCTCGCTGAACTGGTTCGTGTTAGAAGGAATCACATGATGTTCCGCAATAAGTTTATTATAGACGGATGTACCGGGATAAGCCACAAACACATTAAATTGAGGAAAATGTATCGGATTGTTCAAAACAAATTTCAGAGTGTCCATTAAAGTCCGTTTATCCTCGCCCGGATAACCCAAAATCATTGCGCCGTATATAGCAATGCCGTTTTTCGCTACGACATGCAGAATATCTGAACAAATCCCGACGGAAAAATCTTTCGACATTTTTTTCAGAATTTTATCATTCCCCGATTCTATGCCTATACCAATCCACTTAAAACCGGCTTTCGCCATCTTTCTTATCAATGGTTCGTTCAGACAATCAACGCGCGTGGAGCAATATAAATCAAGATCATAATCTTTTTCGATCAGAAGGTCACAGATCATCTCCGTTCTCTTCATGTTTGAACTAAAAGTATCGTCGTGAAATGATATTTGTCTCACGCCATAATTCTTAACGAGATGATCGATCTCATTTATAACATTTTCCGGAGATCGGTATCGGATCTGTCTACCCCACATCACGTTTGAGCAGAAAGCACACCGATAAGCACACCCGCGACTTGTCATGATGCCCACAAAAGGCTTACGGTATCCGGAAACCCATCTTCTCCAAAAATGTCCCTGATACTTGTCCATGGGGAAATATTCATATGCCGGTATTGGCAGCTTATCCAATTCCTTTATACAATCCCTGTCGGCAGTGCGGACGATGTTTCCATGTTTTCTAAAACAGATGCCTTTTACGCTCTCCAGATCTTTGCCGTGCAAAATAGCGTTGCATACTTCCAAAAATAGTAATTCTCCTTCACCAATGGCCACGATATCAGCTTGAGTTTCATTCAGAAGTCTATGCCTGGCCGCAAAAGCATGATGGCCACCCAAAACCATAATGCAATCTGGTAACGATTTTTTTATCTCCTCGATCACATATTGGGTTATATCGGCATAAGAACTATAGGTGCTGATACCGATAATGCGAGGCCTCGCGGTAACGACAGTAGATATCATCTTATCGAGAGGCATGTCGAGAGCATCCGCATCGAGAACATTAAATGAATGACCTGCCGCCTTGAGGGTACCGGACAAGCTGCCCAAACCGCATGGGAAGGATCTGCTTGCCAACTGCATCATTGATTTATATCGCAAAGAAGTGACTGGAAGATTTAACAATAATATATCTGTCACGCAATACCTCTAAACAACCAGAACATCACAAGGTCATGTTTAAATTTCATCAGCGTATTATCTTATTGAGGAGCATAAATGAACAAGTAGCCACCGCCCAACCAGGGTACTTCAGCCGGCCATTGCTCATTAAATATTTTTTTATAACCTGGAAAATCCATGGCCCGGTATGATAATACCACCGCCTTTTTATCTTCGATTAATGCCGCCTGTTTGGAAATATCGCGCAGCCAAGGAAATTCTACTGTTGAAATTTGAATGCGTGGAAGGTCATTCATAATGAAAGCCACGCAATCCTCTGTATAGTTAAGAATGTAACATGAATTCCTATAGGGTTCGATAGCATCAAATGCTTCCTGATAGAAATCATTGTATTCCTTAGTCAGTATCTTGCCTCTGAATATTTTGATTGTTGTATTGGTTACACCATCACGCAGTAAAACATTCATTCTCCATGGATAATAAGATGAGGTGGTACTTGTAAAAAAGAGCGTGGATGATAAAAATAAAAATGTTAACGCGCTCACAGAAACCATAAAATATCTCACCGGCCTACCAGCCTTTATAAAGATATTATAGAAAACAAGCACACATAATCCGACTCCTAAAGATGAGCCGTTCACAAGCCTGAATGTTTCGTACACATGAATACTATTTAAATATCCGAAAATAGCAATTACAGAAACAGCCTTTATTTCATATTTGAACATTTCCGGTTCTTTCGCCGTATCGGTATATTTCTGAACACCTTCCCGAAC
>JBATES010000119.1:0-11664 GCA_049664145.1 Smithella sp. | reverse complement strand
AGTTCATATGGGCCTTATTCCAGTATGCTGGATAATGTTAAAAAAAGATTGTCCAATGCTGGATTGATTCAGGAAGAACGCTTAGGGCAAATGTTCCAAGTAGTACCAGGGCCGGCCTATGAAAAAGATAGAATAAAATATGAAGATAATCTCAGACAATGGGGTTCATTGATAGACAAAACCGTTGATTTGTTCCTTAGATTGGATACTCAAAAAGCTGAAATCGTTGCGACTGTTTTATTTACAGAAAAAGCAATAAAGAAAAACGAGCTGTCCGAAAAAGATGTTCTTGATGAAGTGATGAAATGGAAACAGAAGCGCCGACCGCCACTTAATCCTGTAGAAGTTGCAGAAACTGTCCGCAATTTAGGGATGCTAAAGTGGTTTAATCTTAAGCACTCCAGCGATATCCCTCTGTCGGATGAATGGATTTAAAAAAAAATCATATACACGGAAATGTTTAATGAAAACGAGCCGTGACATTTAGGTCGTTCGGTGTGACATAAATGTCACCGTTGATAAGTTCCTGTATTTTTAAGCGAACTGTTATTTTAACGAACCCTTAACTCATCGTTGTCATCTATTTGATGTCTTTTATTTCATGTTTCCAAGTAAAAGAATTTTTGAAAAGGTATATAAAAAATAAAATATTTCCATTTCTCATTTCATTGGTCCCAATCAATCCATCGCCATAACTATTGAATAAAACTGGATTCCCGCCTGCGCGGGAATGACAAGAAGCTGTAAATTTATATCTTGTTGAAAGACAACTCGAAACTAAAGAACGTCAAGAAAAAAATTGGCATAACCGTTGCTCTTCTGAATTCTGAAAAGGAAGAGCAACTCATGAAAGCTTTTACCGCAAAACTTGTTGATTTGACACAAAAAAACGCGGAGGAAATAGCCCGCCAATGGGCAAAGGACGTAAAAACTAACGCGAAGACCTCCAGCTATCATGCAGAAACAGAGGAAAAGATCATCCGTCAGGCCGGGGAATTTTACGATAATTTTCAACTGATGTTTTTTAATGAGTCACCCTATGAACAGGCAAAAGAACTTTTCGAGAATTATGCTGAAGAGCGATACAAAGAAGGAATGCCGTTGCACGAAGCGTTGTATGCGTTGATTCTGATGAGGAGACATATGTGGCTTTATGCGGAATTCCAATCCCTTTTCAATGCAGAGGTTCAGCACCGGCAGGCGGTGGAAAGCCTGAGCAGAACGATTCTGATGTTTGACTACATTATATATGTCGTTGCGAGGAAGTTTTGGAAAATGATGAAACTGGAGGCACCTTCAAAATAAAGGAGAGGGCGTGCCTTTCCAACCTTAAAGCTTAAATTTTTTATAACAAGAGGAGATGAACGTGGAAAGCGAACAAATCAATGAGGGAAAAGTTTTATCAGTCCGCAGCAGTGTTGTTGATGTGCACTTTCCCAAGGCGCCTTCGATTCGTAATGTTCTCAAAGCCGGCGACAAACGACAGGTTATCATCGAGGTTTTTACCCAACTGGACAACAATACCGTCAGAGGTGTTGCCCTGACCCCTACTCAGGGGTTAGCCAGAGGCTCAAAGGTCATAGATACCGGCAAACCACTTGAGGTTCCCGTGGGCAAAACGCTGATGGGAAGAGTCTTCAATGTTTTCGGTGAGACAATCGATAAGAAAGGAAATGTTGAAGATGTAGAAATACGCTCCATTCATCGTGAGCCGATTCCTCTCCGGGATCAATCAACGGTTTCGGAAATTTTTGAAACCGGAATTAAAGCCATTGATGTTCTTGCACCTCTCGAAAGGGGAGGCAAGGCGGGGCTTTTCGGCGGAGCGGGCGTCGGCAAAACGGTTCTTATCACGGAAATGATTCACAACACAGTCAGCGGGCATGAAGGCATGAGCATCTTTTGCGGAATCGGTGAGCGTTGCCGCGAAGGAGAAGAACTTTATCGCGAAATGGAAGAAAGCGGCGTGCTGGGCAATACCGTGATGGTGTTCGGCCAGATGAATGAGCCGCCGGGTGCGCGTTTCCGTGTCGGACATTCGGCGCTGACTATGGCGGAATATTTCCGCGATGACGCGAAGCAGGACGTTCTTCTGATGATCGACAACATTTTCCGCTTCATTCAGGCCGGCATGGAAGTTTCCGGTCTTCTGGGACAATTGCCATCGCGCCTCGGTTATCAGCCGACGCTGGCCACGGAGCTGGCCGAGCTGGAAGAGCGAATCTGCAATACGAAAACCGGCGCCATCACTTCCATTCAGGCTGTTTATGTTCCGGCAGATGATTTTACCGATCCTTCCGCCGTGCATACGTTTGGACATCTTTCCGCGACTATTGCGCTGTCTAGAAAGCGGGCCAGCGAAGGTTTGTATCCGGCGATTGACCTACTTCAGTCCGGCTCCAAAATGCTGATGCCGAACATCGCCGGCGAACGCCATTACAAAATCGCGCAGGAGATTCGCAAGACGCTCGCGATTTATGAAGATCTTAAAGATATTATCGCCATGCTGGGAATTTCGGAACTCTCCCGCGAGGACCAGCGCACAGTTTTCCGCGCCCGCCGTCTGGAAAGATTCTTCACCCAGCCCTTCTTTGTCACCGAGCAGTTTACAGGAACGGCGGGCAAGATGGTTTCGCGGGAAGAAACGTTAAACGGTTGCGAACGGATACTCAACGATGAATTCGCCGAGTACCCCGAACGTGCTCTTTATATGATCGGTTCCATTGACGAGGCGAAGATCAGCCATGATGCTTAAAATTTTGTTGCCGGCAGAAGTCATGCTCAAGCAGGAAGTCAATAAAATTGTCGCCGAGGCGGAAAACGGCTCGTTCTGCCTGATGCCCAACCACATTGATTTTGTGGCGACGCTTGCTCCCGGTATCTTTACTTATGTGCCGGTCAGCGGCGGTCAGGAAATGCTGGCGATGGATGTGGGCACGTTGATTAAAAAGGGATCGGATGTGCTGGTTTCAACGCGGAATGCCGTGCGCGCTCCCGATCTGGGAAAGCTGAAAGAGGTCGTTGTCCAGCAATATGACGTGCTGGATGAACGGGAGAAAATGGTCAGATCCGCGGCAGCAAGGTTGGAAGCAAGTTTAATCAGACGGTTTGTGGAGTTGAAGTAAGGAGTATTGAGCATGGTTGAAATCAGACGAACACCCAGTAACCGGCGCCGAAAAATCGCGGATCATTTTACCGAGCAGGTGGCCAAGAAAGAAGCGCTGCGACGGAGAGGGCTCCGGCACAAAGACGAAACCGTCTGGTTTGGTCTGGGCATGATGGGTGTTGTCGGATGGGCGGTGGCAATCCCCACGCTGGTCTTTATCGCTATTGGTCTGTGGATTGACCGCACCTGGCCCAGCCAATATTCATGGGCGCTGATGTTTCTGATTTTCGGAGTGATTGTCGGCTGTATCAACGCCGCCTACTGGGTGAGAAAAGTTCGCAGCAAGATTATTGAGGAAGATGAAGATGATGAACCACAGTCTTGATACGACTTTATTATTAAGTCTGCTCGTGGCTTTTGTCGCAGGTCTAGCCCTGGGAACGATTTATTTTACCGCGCTGTGGCGAACGGTGCGCCAGTTGCCCTCTGCAAAAAGCCCCGCAAGTCTCATGATCGCTAGTTTTATTCTAAGAATGGCCGTGGTCCTAGCCGGATTTTACCTGATTATAGGAGGGGGGCATTGGGAAAGACTGGCTGCAGCCATGATGGGATTTATTATTATCAGAAAAATTTTGACGTATCGTCTGGGACCACAAAATGCGGTTCAGATTGTTAACTGAATAAACGTGATCAATATTAGCCACCCGGAGTTTCGATATGGAAATTGTATCTCTTAATCAGATCAGCCCCGATCAGGTGATTATCTTTAGCTGGAAATTTATCACCATTAATGTGACGATTCTCTATACTTGGCTGGTCATGGGTATTCTGCTGTTTATCTCTCATTTGGCTACACGTAATCTTTCCTCGGAAATGAATGTATCGCGCTGGCAGCATTTTCTGGAAGTTGTCGTTTCTGTGATTCGTGGTGAAATATCCGAGATGACGAAAAAAGGAGCGGATAATTACGTTCCCCTTATCGGGACGCTCTTCTTATTCATCTGCACTTCCAACGTGCTGGTTATCGTGCCGGGATTTGTCGCGCCGACTTCCTCCATTACTACTACCGCTTCTCTGGCGCTGTGTGTATTCATCGCTGTTCCTTATTACGGCATTTCGCGCAATGGTCTTTTCCATTATTTGAAGGAATATTTTCAGCCTAATTTCATATTTTTCCCTTTCCACGTAATGGGGGAACTATCCAGGACTCTAGCGCTGACGGTTCGGCTTTTCGGCAACATTATGAGCCATGAAAAAGTCATCGGCATTCTGCTGGCCGTCACTCCGCTTTTGTTTCCGGTTGTTATGCAGGTGCTGGGGCTCTTAATCGGCGTAATTCAAGCTTATATCTTCGCGATTCTTTCCATGGTTTATATCGCGTCGGCGCTGGCCGAGGATGAACATCATCATGTTCATGTTGAAGTAAAACAAGAAGGCGTTACGACTTAAAATATTTTTATAAAGGAGGAGTTTTTATGGATAGTGTAAGCATCGTCGCGTTGGCATCAATATTCGCCGCGGGATTGGCAATGGGGATCGGATCTATCGGACCGGCTTTGGGTATGGGATCGGCCATCGCGCAGGCTTTGGCCGCTATCGCTCAGCAGCCGGATGAAAGAAATTCTCTGACCCGAACGCTTTTTGTCGGACTGGCTATGATTGAATCTATCGCTATTTACTGCTTCGTTATTTCAATGATTCTGATATTTGCCAATCCTTTCTGGGGTCACTTTGTAAAGGCAGGGGGATAATTTATGCATATCGACGGGTTTGTTCTATTTTGCCAGATCTTCAATTTTCTTCTGCTTGTCTATCTGTTGAAACGATTCCTCTTCGGGAGGATCATCAAGGCGATGGATGATAGAGAAGCGAAGATTGTCGCGCGGTTTGCCGAAGCCGACGAAATGAAAGTCAAGGCAAACCAGGCCGCTGAGCTTTATGAAAAGCGCAACCAGATGATCAGCGAGACCAAGGACAAACTGCTCAATGAAGCGACTATGGCCGCTGATGCCAAGCGCAAGGAACTGATGGAAAAGGTCCGTGTAGAAGTCGATCAGATTAAAGCACGCTGGCAGGATATGCTGGTTCGCGAACAGGACGCCTTCTTCTATGATTTGCGTCAGCGAGCGGCCAAACAATTATTCGATACGGCGCGCAAGGCATTGCGCGATCTGGCGGACGTCGATCTGGAGGAAAGGATTGTGGATGAATTTATCCGCCGCGTCCAGGCCCTTGATGAAGAGAAAAGCCTTCAGATACGTAATGCCATCAAAGGCGGCGGCAATCAGGTGACCATCCAGAGTGCTTTTAGCATCTCTGAGTCACGGCAGGCACAAATTGAAGAGGTTCTAAAGAAGCAGATAACCAACGGTTTTACTCTGCGGTATAAGAGGCAGCCGGAGATCGTGTCGGGCATTGAATTGCGAGTGAATGGGCATAAGATCGCCTGGAGTCTCAATGAATATCTGGAAACACTGGTAGAAAATCTGACTGAGACGCTCCAGAGAGAGGCGCACGCGGCATGAAATGGTAAAGAGTGAAAAGAGAAAAGTGTCCCCTACGCTACGCTTCGGGGATAGTTCCACTAACGCTTCGAGCTGCACTTTGTTTGCTCTTAGCGAGTGTCACTAGGAGGATTGGAATGAATCAAGAAAACACCCCATTGGAAAGCACGGAATTAAAGACTTTCCTGGACGACACCTTTGAGACCATGGAAAAGGTTCTGGACGAGCAAAATCCTGAACTACGGCAATTAGAAATAGGTACGGTCAATTTTGTAGGCCGCGATATTGCCCGGGTAGGCGGTCTGCCGCACATTCGCGCGGAGGAACTGGTTCGTTTTGCAGGAAATTATATGGGGCTGGTGTTTAATATTGACCCGACGGAAATAGGAGTAATTCTTCTGGATCCCAGCGAAAATCTGCAGGTGGGTTCGGAAGTGCAACGCACCAAGCGCGTGTTGGACGTGCCGGTGGGAGACGGTCTTTTGGGACGGGTGGTTGATCCCCTGGGGCGTCCGCTCGATGGCTTTGGCGAGGTCAATACAATCATGCGCCTTCCGGTGGAAAGACCCGCGCCGGCGGTTATGGACCGCGCGCCAGTCACGGTGCCCCTGCAGACAGGAATTAAGGTGATTGACGCGCTCATTCCCGTAGGGCGCGGCCAGCGCGAACTAATATTAGGTGACAGAATGACCGGCAAAACGGCTATTGCCGTGGATACGATCATTAATCAGAAGGAAACGGAAATTATCTCCATTTATTGCGCCGTAGGCAAGAAAAGTGCCGATGTGGCCAAGGTCATTGCCGAACTGCGCGATCACGGCGTCATGGGATCGTGTATTGTTGTCGTGGCCACCGGTGAAGACACGCCGGGCCTGCAGTTTATCGCGCCTTACGCGGCTACGAGCATGGGAGAATATTTCGTTGAACAGGGACGCGATGTGTTGATTATCTATGATGATCTGACATCGCATGCCCGTGCTTACCGGGAAGTGTCGCTTCTTTTACGGCGGCCGCCCGGACGCGAAGCTTTCCCCGGCGATATATTTTATATCCATTCGCGTCTGTTGGAGCGTTCCACGCATATGCGGCCGGAACTGGGCGGAGGATCGTTGACGTCTCTGCCAATTACTGAAACAGAAGCGCAGGACATGTCGTCTTACATTCCGACCAATCTGATTTCCATAACCGACGGGCAGATATATCTTTCGCCGGTCCTTTTCAGCAAAGGCATTCTACCGGCGGTGGATGTCGGTAAATCTGTTTCGCGCGTGGGAGGCAAAACACAACTGCCCGCCTACCGGTCGGTGGCCGGAGATTTAAGGCTTTCGTATTCACAATTTGAAGAACTGGAATCATTCTCTCGTTTCGGCACCAGGCTTGATGAAAGCACGAAGCGGATTCTGGAAAGAGGCTGGCGCGTGCGTGAAATTCTCAAGCAGGGGCAGTACAAACCGTTGCGTGCCTCCGAACAGATAGCCTCTCTGCTTTCCGTGACCGGCGGAGCGCTGGATAAAGTACCGACGGAAAAAATCCGCGAGGCAGAAGCTAAACTTTTGGAAACCTTCAATGAGCAGTTGCCGGAACTGTGCGGACGAATCGAGGGCGGGAAAAAACTGGAGATGGCGGATCGCGATCACATTATGAATAAAATCAAACCGGCTATCACGCCGTTTGAAGAAGCAGAGGAAGCCAATGCAAACAACTGAGTCTCTCAAAAGAAGAATGAAAAGCGCAGGCGATCTGCTGTCGGTGGTCAAAACAATGAAGGCTCTGGCCGCCGTGAGCATCCGGCAGTATCAGAAGGCCGTGGAGTCGCTGGATGACTATAACCGGACCGTGGAGATGGGACTGCAAATTGTTCTCAAAGAACGCATGGGCGCGATGATGCAAAGCAAAGATGCTGCCGTCAAACGCATGGGCGTGGTCGTGTTCGGTTCCGATCAGGGGTTGTGCGGCCAGCTCAACGAACAAATCTCCGTTTACGCTATGGATTATCTCAAAGATGCCGGCATCAAAAAAGAAAACCGCAAGGTGCTGGCTGTGGGCGCGCGCGTGGCCGATTACGTGGAGGATGCCGGACAACCCATCGATGAACTGCTGACCACGCCGAGTTCTACGGCAGGCATTACGCCGCTGGTTCAGGAAATCATCATGATTATTGAAGAGTGGCACTTTAAACAAAACGTTGGTCACTTTATGCTGTTTTACAATGACTATATCAGCGGATCCAACTATCAGCCTTACAAAGTTCAGCTTCTGCCGGTTAATCGCGAATGGCTCAAAGATATTGCCCGCAAGAAATGGGATTCCAAATCCCTGCCCATTTACCGGATGGATGGAGATAAAATTTTCTCCTCGCTGATCAGAGAATACCTTTTCGTTTCGCTTTACCGTGCTTTTGCCGAGTCGCTGGCCAGTGAGAATGCGAGCCGGCTGGCTTCCATGCAGAACGCGGAAAAGAATATTGAAGAGCAATTGCTGGATCTGCACGTGCAGTTTCACCGCACGCGTCAGATGACCATTACCGAAGAATTGCTGGATATCGTTGCCGGTTTCGAGGCATTAAGTTAATAATGAACAGTTACTATCAACAAGAGAGAAGGTGATCATCATGGCAGCCGAAATGAACATTTGCGGTATTTGCGCCTGGCGCAGAGAGTGTCAGAAAAGATTCAAACTGGACAAAGATTCTCTGGTGGGCAGTCATTGCCCTGATTATACGAGAGATCTGACCATCAAGCCGGCCGCCACCGCGGACAACGAAGATGAGAAAGTGATCATGGACAGGATGGTTCAGAGTCAGGTGGACAAATGGCGTAAACTTCTAGGCAACACTTTACAATATGTATCAAAATATGAAAATTTCAAGGGAGGTCCCATCATCACTGTTTCCAGAGAGGCGGGAGCAGGAGGAAGCGACATTGCCCGAAGACTGGCGAAAGCTCTGACTATGGACCTGATTGGCGGCCAGATCATTCAGCACGTCGCGGACAGTGCCAAGATGAGCAGAAAAGTCATTGAAACGCTTGACGAACGGGAAGTGACTTTTCGGGAAACGCTCCTTTCTTCTCTGTTCGGAGAAAGTCGTCCGTGGCCGGGCGAATTTCTGAATCACCTGACCCGGGTGATAGGCACTATCGGCATTTTCGGTAATGTCGTGCTTGTCGGCAGAGGAGCCAACTTTGTCTTGCCGCAAAACAGAATATTCAGGGCCAGAATCATCGCTCCCATGGAATCAAGAATCAGGTATTTTATGGAAGACAGGGGATACACCAGAGCCGAAGCGGAACAGTATATTGTTAAAAGAGATACTAATCGAAAAGCATTCGTCAGAAAATATTTCAATGCTGACATCGCTGACATGCAATACTACGACATGATCATCAATACGGAAAAGATATCCATGGCACAGGCGACCGAATCCATTATTGTGGCCTTTAACCAGAGAAGAAAAAGAAAGAGAGATGATGCAAAAGCGTAAAAAATCACGGGTATGAACCTCAGGGCAAGCATTGGATCCAAATTCCGCCCCAAGGGGCGGGATTGTTCGAGGAATCTTGCTCCATTGGACAGCCTTATTGTCCTGACTGGTAACTGGATTGCTTAATGGTTTCCGGTCAAGATAAAGCGTGAACACAATAATGAACGTTTGTCAGAATTGAGGATTCAGATCAAAAAGCAAAAGGCAGAATCCTCAAGAGTTTTGCCTTTCACGCCGTATTTGATAACGCCTCAGGAAAATTTCTTTTTCATGAAAATGAACTTGAGCAGAGCCAAGTGAAAAAGAAACGTTGCTCTTTTTAACGACCGCTCTGTGTCACCGTAAATGTTTTACCGGCAAGGCTCATGGTTCCTGTTCTTGCCGGTTTCTTTGTACTTGGAGCCACATTATATCCCACCGAACCGCTCTCTAAGGATGTAATGGTTATCCACGAGGTATTGCTTATGGCATCCCAACTGCAGCCGGCATTGGCTGTGACCGTTACGGTGCCTGAACCACCTGTCGCCGGAAATGACCCGCTGGTCGGTGAGATGGAATAAGTGCAAGCTGCTTCCTGATAGGCGATGGTATAATCGCCAAAATGTACGGGGGCTTCAATCTGTGAATAGGCAATATTGAAGAAGCCACCTTCACCCCACCCGGTTCCCCAGCTGTTTTTGACGATAAAATACTGGCCGCTGTCACTGTAGCCAACAATTACAATGGCATGTCCACCTTCATAACTGCCTGTTGCATATGAATAAATACCACCATCATAGTAGAAAAAGTCTGTATAGACATCCATCGTTGTTACCAGGGGACCATAAGTGTTCAGGGCATTTTTGATGGCCTCTACTGTGGGAGAGGTAGTGGCCACGTAGGACCAGCCGCCAATGGCATCGGTATCCAACTGCCAATTCGAACAGGAAGCGTTCCGGCACTTGCTGTTAGCCGCCGTATAGGGAAAACACAACTCTTGAGGTAAACCGGCATCGCGAATGAAGCTGGAAGCGCGGTCAATGTAACCTCCGCTGCAACTTCCCGCTCTGCTGCAGGAGAGAAGTATTTGCTCGGCCAAGTCCCAATCACCGGCAGGACAGCCGGACTTGATGAGTGAGAACGACTCAAGAGCCCCGGCGGTTGCAAATGCCCAGCAACTGCCGCAGTTCCCCTGATCGCGTACGGACGTCACGCAACTGCTAAAATTGACGGGGTTGTTTCTCCAGTCAAGATCTGACGGAAGTGCGGTCACGGGAGTTTCGATGACACCCTTTTTTTCAGTGCCTGTCATTTCAGGTTTTATCAATCCGACGCGCAGCTTCCTTTGATCGGGTGATAATTTGGAAACGGATGTTTCCCCGGCAATCCATTTGACACCCTTTGCTTTTACCGCTGCTTTAATTTGATCCGATTCCGTCGCGAATGCAAACGTACTGAACAACAACAGAGAAAACATAATCACCAGTAAAGGGATCAGACCCTTGTGTAAGGTATAATTTTTCATATCTCCTCCTTTTAATCTAAATGATTTTAATCTTTATCAAAAAATAATCCTGTGATTTTTTAACCCCTTCCCATGGTCTGTAATAGTCCATTTTGATTTCCGTCTTGCCCGCCTTCTCAGCCTTAAAACGCCATACATGGACAACAGGAGCTCCGATTTTTCCTTCTTCTGATGGTTGTCTCGTTTCTTCTGCAATGAACTTCAGATATTGAACGTCAATCTCATGGATGTGCCAAGTATATCCCGCGCTGCCTAATTCAGCAAGTTCAATCTGTACGAGCGTTTTAACTTTAACGGTTATCTCCTGACCGTTCTGTTCTTTGCGAACGATAACCGGATTATCTTTCACTCCTTTATCAAACGACCACGTTGGATCACAAAAAGCACATTGCAATAGTAAGATGAAAAGGCCTGATAGAACTGTAGTTTTCCTGGCCATCTATGTCGCCCTTTCAATCCATCCCAATTTATTTTGAAGTTGTTCAAGGAAACCGCGCTGACCGGCTAATAACTTTTCGCGCGCCTGCTTTAGGGTAAACCAGCCGCCTTTATCAACTTCCGGAAATTCCTGTTCCTTGCCAGAGTGCGGCGGCCATTCCATTGAAAACATATTACTTTTTATGGACGTCGCGTCAAGATTGCCTTCAATCGCCCAGACATAAACGATCTTTCCGCCGGGCTGCTTCAATGGCGTTAACTCCATAAAATTACCGATGATATCAAAACCGGTTTCTTCACAAAACTCCCGCTTTGCAGATCCCAGAGGATCTTCTCCCGCTTCGAATTCACCCTTGGGGACAGACCATGCTCCCTCATCCTTCTTCCCCCAGTAAGGTCCGCCGGGATGGACCAGGAAAACTTCCAAATCATTATTCAATATTCGATACAGCAGAATCCCCGCGCTTGTTTTCTTAGGCATTTATTCAGACTATCCGTCATTCTTAATAATCAATTCAATTTCGCTTTGTTCAATCGCCGGACTTTTTTGCAGTATCCGTACAATTTTAAACATGGTGTTTTTGTGTCCAGTGATTCGTCTATTCAATGTGTGTTTGTCGTGTAAATACAG
>JBATES010000118.1:0-17928 GCA_049664145.1 Smithella sp. | reverse complement strand
GATTTCCAAAGAGGAAGCCAGAAGAACACTTGATGAAGGCGCCGAGCCCGGTGACAGCCTGGGCATGAAAATCGAAACCAGCGCTTTCGGACGGATTGCCGTGCAGTTGGCTAAGCAGATCATCATTCAAAGGGTCAAGGACGCGGAATGCGATAATATCTACGACGAATACAAAGATCGCAAGGGGGAACTGGTCAACGGTTTTGTTCAGAGATTTGAAGGCGGCAGCATTGTCGTCAATCTCGGACGCGCGGAGGGCATCGTGCCGCCGGCGGAACAGATTCACCGTGAAGCATACAAACGCGGTGAAAGAATCCGCGCCTATATTGTAGAGGTGAAAAAAAACACCAAGGGATTGCAGATCATTCTTTCCCGGACTCATCCGGCATTTTTAAAAGCGCTGTTTGAAGTGGAAGTCCCGGAAATTTCCGAAGGATTGATAGAGATTCTCAATGTGGCCCGCGAGCCGGGCAAGAGAGGCAAAATTGCCGTCCGCTCCAAAGATAAGGATATTGATCCGGTGGGGGCGTGCGTGGGAATGAGGGGCGCGCGTGTGCAAAGTGTAGTGCAGGAATTGCGCGGTGAAAAGATTGACATCATTCCCTACAGCGATGATGCCGCCAAATATGTCAGCAGTGCTCTGTCTCCCGCGAAGGTCAACCGCGTTTTCATTGATGATGAAAACAAAACCATGACGGTGATTGTCCCTGATGATCAGCTTTCTCTCGCTATCGGGAAAAACGGTCAAAACGTTCGCTTGGCGGTGAAACTCACCGGTTGGAATATTGATATGAAGAGTGAAGCGATGTCTCAGGAGCAGGAAGAAGGCAAAGAGGGCCAAACGGATCTGACCAAGCTTGCCGGAATCGGTCCGGCCATGGCGGAAAAGCTCTTCAGCAAAGGGATCAAGAGTCTGGCGATGGTTGCCGCCACGGAACCGGAAGCGTTATCTCAGATTCCCGGAGTCGGTGAAAAGACCGCTCTGCAATGGATTGAAACGGCCGGCAAAATTTTAAGTGATGAAATTGCCGGCAACAAAAGTGATTCGTAATTTGAACTTTAAGAAATTTAATATGGAGATTTTTGCGCATGCCTAAAAAGCGGATTCATGAACTGGCCAAAGAGTTGGGTCTGGAGAGCAAGGTTCTGATCGCTCGTTTGGAAAAAATCGGCATTTCAGTGAAGTCGGCTTCCTCTACTCTGGATGACAATGATTATGAGAGAGCGAAAAAAGAGCTGACCGCCGGTGAACTTCGCGAGGTTGTCGAGCAAAGAATTAAAACCACGGTCATCAGACGTCGTACCGTCGTGACCGCGGTGGAAAAACAACCGGAGGAAGAACTCGCCTCTGCTGAGGAAGCGAATGTTCCGGAAAAAGAATCCGCGGAAGAAAAGATAAAAAAAGCGCTGCCGGACAAAGAAGAAAAAATCAAGAAAGAGAAACCGGCTGAAGCTCAAGCTGAACCAAGAGATGAAAAGGCAATCAGAGTGGACGCGGTTAAGCCTGCGGAAACACCATCAAAGGTCGAGGGTAAACCGGTTCCTCTTGTACATCCTCCGGAAGAAAAAGGATCCGCCGCGGAAAAAGTTCCAAGAGCGGAAATCAAAGAAGGGCCGGCAGCGCATCCTCCGAAAGAATCACCTGCTGTCGCTGTTAAACAACCCGTTTCGCCGGCGGCAAAGCCGACGACCATTACCAGACATAAAATTACCAGGCCGGAAGTCGGCAATGTTGCTACACTCAAAGCTCCGCTGAAACCGGGCGAAAGAGCCCCGGCGCCTTTGTCGGAAAAGCCTAAGAAGAAGGGCAAGTACCAGGTTGAGGTATTTATTGAAGAAGAAAAGAAAATACCGACCAAAAAGATTTTAGAGAAAAGAATAGAGAAGCGCCTCAAAAAGCAGGACAACGATCAGGAAGTTGTCTTTGGCAAATGGCGGGAGGCCAAAAAAGCCACCCCGGTCAAAATGAAAAAGACGGAGATTACTGTTCCCAAGGCGATTAAACGGCGTATCAAAATTGGAGAATCAATCACGGTCGGCGAATTGGCCAAAAGAATGGGTGTAAAGGCAAGTGAGATAATCAACAAATTGATGTCTATGGATGTTATGGCTACCATCAATCAAGCCATTGATTATGATATTGCCAACATTGTGGCGGGTGAATTCAGCTTTCAGGTGGAACCGGCGGATTTGGAATTTGACGAATCCGTATTAAAAACTCCGTCCACTCCGGAAAACCTCAAACCGCGGGCGCCGGTTGTTACTATTATGGGGCACGTTGATCATGGTAAAACCTCACTTTTAGATGTAATCAGGCAGTCCAATGTTATTGACGGAGAAGCTGGCGGCATTACACAGGCTATCGGCGCTTATCATGTTCACATCAATGGCCGGGACATCGTTTTTCTGGACACTCCCGGACATGAAGCGTTTACCGCGATGCGGGCGCGTGGAGCGCAGGTAACCGATATAGTCATTTTGGTTGTGGCCGCCGACGATGGCGTAATGGGCCAAACCATTGAAGCCATTAATCACTCCAAGGTTGCCGGAGTGCCTATTATCGTGGCAATCAATAAAATTGATAAACCCGGCGCTGACCCTGAAAAAATAAAACAATCTCTCATGGAACACGGTCTTTTATCCGAACAATTGGGAGGCGAAACAATTTTTTGTGAGGTGTCCGCTAAAAAGAAAATCAATATTGAAGAATTACTGGAAATGATTTTGTTGCAGGCCGATGTTATGGAGTTGAAAGCCAATCCCGATCTCCCTGCCCGCGGCATTATTATTGAGGCGAAACTGGATCGCGGACGCGGCCCGGTGGCGACTGTTTTAATTCAGGAAGGCACTCTGAAAGAAGGCGATGCCTTTGTTTCCAAGACTGAATCCGGCCGTGTGCGGGCGATGAACAACGATCAGGGCCGGCGCATCAAAGAAGCCGGACCTTCCATGCCGGTTGAGGTTATCGGTTTTTCCAGCGTGCCTCAGACGGGAGCGGAATTCTTCAGCGTAGAAGACGAAAAGAAGGCACGCGGCATTTCCGATTACTGGACCAGAAAAGCCAGAGAAAAAGAACTTTCTTCATTCTCCAAGGTGACGCTGGAACAACTCTATCAAAGAATGAAAGAAGGCGTGAAAGAATGTAATGTCATCATCAAAGGTGATGTCCAGGGTTCCATCGAGGCGATCTCCGATGCTCTGACCAAGCTTTCTACGGATGATATCAAACTCAGAATTATTCACAGCTCCACCGGCGCTATCAGCGAGACGGATGTTTTGCTGGCGTCCGCTTCCCAGGCGATCATTATCGGCTTTAACGTTCGTCCGGACGCGCGGGTAGTGGAGGTTGCCCAGCAGGAAGGCGTGGACATCAAGCTTTATGATATTATTTACAATGTCATTTCTGATGTACGGGCGGCGATGGAAGGTCTTCTGGAACCGGAATATAAAGAAGTTGTTCAGGGAAGAGCTGAAGTCCGCGAACTGTTCAAGGTCCCCAAGGTCGGGACGATTGCCGGTTGCATGGTGACGGACGGCAAGATCATGCGCAGCAACGGTCTGAAGCTGCTGCGCGACAGCGTTGTGGTTTTCGACGGGAAGATTTTATCGCTGAAGCGCTTCAAAGACGATGCCCGGGAAGTCATGACGGGCTTTGAATGCGGCATCAGCATTGAAGGGTTTAATGATATTCATCCGGGTGATATCATTGAAGCTTATTATACGGAAAAACTGGAGAAGAAATTAGAATAGAATGCTGAAAAACGATGACCCGCCGGGGCATTGTGCGATGAAAAATAATGTGAATTTTTCATAAATATACGGTTTCCGGGAGAAATTTTATGGTTGTCGGGTACGGCACAATGTATGTGAGAATTCCGGAAAGTGGCTCTTTAAAAAGTAAAAGAAGCATTTTAAACAGGATTTTGAAACGCGCGCAAAATGAATTTAACGTTTCCATCGCGGAAACGGGCAGACTCGATAATCATCAATTTGCCGAAATATCTTTTGCGGTCGTCGGTAATGACTCGCGTTACATTAGCGGTAAAGTTGATCATCTGTTGAGATTTATAGAAAATCTGCAGGTGGCCGAAATCCTGGACACGAAAACGGAAGTTATGGTTGTTTCCAGCTTTTTGGAATCAACCGATAGAGAAATAAGTAAGGACGATGAGTTTTAAAAGAGCGGACAGAGTCGCTGAACTAATCCGGGCGGATATGTCCGAAATTATCAGCAAAGAAGTAAAGGATCCGCGCCTGCATTCGGTTACCGTCACAGCGGTCAAGATATCGGATGATTTGCGCAACGCGAAAATTTATTTTGTGGAAATGGGAAAGGATGATTGTTCCCCGGAAATCAAGGCGGGCCTGATGAAGGCCGCCGGTTTTATCAGGCGGGAATTGGGCAAGCGTTTGCAGTTGCGTTTTGTGCCGGAACTGATGTTTATTCACGACACGTCTTTCGGTTACGGCAACCGTATTGAAAAATTGCTGGCCCAGATCAACAATCAGGAAAAAAAGAATGATCAGTGAAATTATCCAAGCGATCGACGAAGGTCGGAGTTTTTTAATTACCGCTCATGTGAGACTGGATGGTGACGCGTTGGGGTCGGAACTGGCTTTTTACCTCATGCTCAGGGCTATGGGGAAGAAGGCGGTTGTTTATAATCAGGATCGTACTCCCGAACGTTACCAGTTTTTGCCCGCCGCCCATCACATCACGCACAGTCTCACCAATATTGAACAGTATGACACGTGCATCGTTCTGGATTGCAGTGATTTGAGCAGAGTCGGTGAGGAAGCGGACAATCTCAGAAAAATCAAAAAACTGATTAACATTGATCATCATGTTTCGAATAACGGCTTTAGTCCTTTGAAAATGCTGGATGCCAAAGCCAGTTCCACCGGCGAGTTGATTTTCCGTCTGATGCGGGAAATGAATATTAAAATGACCAGAGATATCTGTACCAATTTATACGCTGCGATCATTACCGATACCGGAAGTTTTCGTTATTCAAGCACAACGAAAGAAACATTTATGGCTGCCGGTATCCTGGTGGGAGAGGGCGCCAATCCTCAGCGGATAGCGGAAGGTATTTATGAAAGCGACTCTCCGGCAAGACTGAAACTGTTGGCCAGAGCGTTGTCGACCTTGTCCCTGGATCTGGAAAGCAAGGTGGGATCCATGGTCGTTACGCAGAAGGACTTGCAGGAGGTCGGAGCTGCCTGGGAACACACGGAAGGATTTGTGGATATTCCCCGCACGGTCATGGGCATTGAAGTATCGGTTCTTTACACGCAGAGGGGAGAGGATCATTTCAAACTGAGTTTGCGTTCTAAAGCCAAGTTTAATGTGGAAAAAGTGGCCAGGAAATTCGGCGGCGGCGGGCATATTCATGCTTCTTCCTGCTGGATGAAGGGGGACATTGAAACCATCAAATCACAGATTATCGAGGCGGTAAGGGAACTGTAATGATGATGGATGGTGTGATAGTCATTGACAAACCGGCGGGCAAAACTTCCCATGATGTTGTCAGTGCCGTCAAAAGAGTAATGGGTGTCAAAAAAGCCGGCCACACGGGAACGCTTGATCCGCTGGCTACCGGTGTTCTTCCGGTCTGCCTGAATGAGGCGACAAAACTGGCCGGTTTTCTGACGGGAGACGACAAGGAATACCGGGCGACCATGCTGCTGGGTGTCAAAACCGACACGATGGACATTGAGGGGAAAATTATCGGTCAATCGGATAATCTTGTTGCCAAAGAGGAAATCAAATCGGTTATCACCAGGATGACGGGGAAAATTCAACAGATCCCGCCTACGTATTCAGCGGTGAAATACCAGGGCAAGCCTTTGTACAAATGGGCCAGAAAAGGTGTGCTGCCGGATGTACAACCGAGAGAAGTCACTATTTACAGGATTGTTGTTGAAAATATATCGTTTCCCCGGGTTACTTTTCGGGTCGCCTGCTCAAAGGGCACTTATATCAGAACGCTATGTTCGGATATCGGGGAAGTGCTGGGGACAGGTGCGTGCTTGAGCGGTCTGCGCCGTTTGCAGAGTGGCGTCTTTACGGAAAACATGGCCGTGGACTTAACTGGCTATGCCGGTGGTGATCAAAAAGAAGATCTGGCTAGCAGGATCTTGCCGATGACAGAGCTTTTACCGCTGATCACCACGATTGAACTGGAGGATCATTCTGCGGTAAAAATGCGTAACGGCTGGCAGCCATCGGTGGAAATGCTAAGAGAGCATGATCTCCCATTGCTTAAAGCCGGCGATATGGTAAAATTCACCCACGGCGGGTCTCTGCTCGCGGTTGCGGAGATGCTGGCTTCTGTTCATAGTTTGGCAAGCTTTGACGGCAAAACACAGGCGGCCAGAATTGTCCGGGTTTTTAATGTTGGAAAATAAAGCAAATTTATAATAAGTATTACAAGACTACACAATTGTAAAAGGAGGAATAAGCGTGTTAAGTACGGAAAAGAGAAAAGCAGTAATAAATGATTATCGGCTTCATGAGAAGGATACGGGATCTCCCGAAGTCCAGATTGCTCTTTTGAGCGCCAGAATTGAGTATTTGACGGAGCATTTTAAGGCGCATAAAAAAGATCATCACTCACGCCGTGGTCTGCTTAAACTGGTTGGTCAGAGAAGAAGGCTTCTCAACTATATCAAAGAGAATGACATAGAACGATACAGAAGTGTTATTAAGCGTCTGAATCTCAGAAAGTAAAGATTTATTCAAGGGCGGAAGGCATAAGCAAACCTGACCGTAGCGCGAAGGGTGTTCATTCTGCGGTTGTTTTCTTATGCGTTTCGCCCTTGAATTTCCTTTGACCAACGCTAACAAACAAAATGGAGGAAAATTTATGAGTACTATTTTTAGTGCGGATTTCGCCGGCCGTAACATGTCCCTGAAAGCGGATTATGTGGCAGCTCAGGCTGACGGGGCGATGCTGGTTTATTATGGTGATACGGTTGTTTTGGTTACGGCGGTTTCATTAAAAACCACGAGGGAAGGGGTGGATTTTTTGCCCCTGACTGTTGATTATCAGGAAATGACATTTGCCGCGGGTAAAATTCCCGGCGGATTTTTTAAGCGCGAAGGACGTCCCAACGAGAGAGAAATTCTGACATCCCGCATTATTGACCGCTCGATTCGTCCTTTGTTTCCCAAAGGATATTATTCGGAAACGCAATTGATAGCGTCTGTGCTTTCCATGGACAAGGAAAATGATTCCGTGGTGACGGCTATGCTGGGGGCTTCGGCGGCTTTGCACGTGTCGAACATACCTTTTAAGGGGCCTATTGCCGGTGTGCGGGTCGGTCGTATTGACGGCCAATTGGTTTGTAATCCCGCTTCCGACAAAATCGAGCAGAGCGAAATCAATATTTTCATGGTCGGGAGAAAAGTAGCACCGGGCAAATCAGGACGGGACTACGATGTTGAGCTGGTCATGATGGAAGGCGACTCCAAGGAAGTTGCGGAAAGCGTAATCATTGACGCCATTAAATTCGGCCTGGAAGCAGTCCGTCCATTAATTGACCTGCAGGATAAGATGCGCGAGGCAATTGGCAAGCCCAAAAGGACGGTTGCCGAAGTCGTTCATGACGAAGAACTGAACGCCCGTGTCAAGAGCGAAGCTCTGGCCGGACTTAAAGAAGGCTACAGTATGCCACGCAAGTTGGAACGCTACAGCAAACTTGGTGAAGTGCGTGAAAGGGTCATCAAATCAATCGGCGGAGACGATGCCGCGCTTTGTAAAAAAGTAGCTGGAATTATTGAAGAATTGGAAAGCAATGTCTTACGCAGTATGATTATCAACGAGAAAAAGAGAATAGATGGCAGAACATCGACGGAAATCCGTCCCATCAGTTCGGAGGTTGGTATTTTGCCCCGCACGCATGGGTCGGCTTTGTTTAACCGCGGCGAGACGCAGGCACTGGCGGTTGTTACACTGGGGACTTCATCGGATGAACAGCGCATAGATTTTATCGGCGGTGAAGAGATGAGAACATTCATGCTTCATTACAATTTCCCGCCATACAGTGTTGGCGAAGCAAAAGGTCAGCGCAGCCCCGGCCGGAGAGAAATCGGTCACGGCGCTTTGGCCCGGAAAGCGCTGGTTCCTCTTTTACCCTCAGCGGAAACATTTCCCTACACCATCAGGATTGTTTCCGAGATTCTTTCTTCCAATGGCTCTTCATCCATGGCCACGGTCTGCGGTGGAACTTTATCCATGATGGATGCCGGTGTGCCGATCAAAGACTTTGTTGCCGGTATCGCCATGGGACTTCTTAAAGAAGGTGATGACGTCGTGATTCTGTCCGATATTCTGGGTGATGAAGATCACGCCGGCGATATGGATTTCAAGGTCTGCGGCACGGCAAAAGGCGTAACCGCCATGCAGATGGATATTAAAATTGACGGTCTGACCGAAGATATTCTGCGCAAAGCTCTTGATCAGGCACGCGAAGGTCGTATCTTTATCATCGGCAAGATGCGCGAAACCATCTCCGCGCCGAGAACAGACATATCACTATACGCTCCACGGATTACGACGGTTAAAGTTAAGGAAGATCAGGTCAGGAATGTTATCGGTTCCGGCGGCAAGAACATCCGTCAGATCATCAGCGAGACGGGTGTTACGATTGATGTCGAAGATGACGGCACCGTGACCATTGCATCCGCCGATGCCGAAGCAGCAGCCCGCGCGGTGGCCATGGTTAAGTGGCTGACTGAAGAAGCGGAAATCGGCAAGATTTACCGCGGCACGGTCAAGAAGATTGTTGATTTCGGCGCCTTCGTCGAAATTCTGCCCGGCACGGAAGGCCTGTTGCATATTTCGCAGATTGCCAAGGAAAGAATCGCCAAGGTGACCGATGTTTTGCAGGAAGGCGATGAAGTCATGGTCAAGGTTCTGGAAATTGACAAGTCCGGCAAGATTCGCCTCAGCCGTAAAGAGGCGCTGGGCGCGGAAGTTCAATAGTTCGTTAGCTTCAATGTGTGTTTAAATAATCCGTTCCGCATTCATTTGATCTTTGAGTGCGGAACGGATCTCTTTATCAACTTTTTTAGATAGTCCCTTCGATATAAATATTTCTGGTTGAAAAATGAAAAAAGTTAAGGTTTGTATTCAGAAACTTCCGGGAAATGAAGATATTCCCCTACCTCAATACATGACCGCTCAGGCCGCGGGAATGGATATTTTTGCGGCTGTGGCTCAAGAAGAAGTGATCTTGCCAGGACAGAGGCAGCAAATTTCAACCGGTATTGCCATCGCTCTGCCTGAAGGCTATGAAGCGCAAATCAGGCCGCGTAGCGGTTTGGCTCTGAATAACGGCATTACGCTTCTGAATACACCGGGAACGATTGATGCCGATTACCGTGGTGAAATAGGGTTGATTGTGATTAATCACGGTGAAAAGCCTTTTGTTGTTAAACGGGGAATGCGCCTTGCGCAGATGGTGGTGCAGAAGGTTTGCCGGGTGGATTGGATAGAAAGTGCCGAGCTGGAAAACACTTCAAGGGGGGACGGAGGATTCGGTCATACCTGAAAACAAACTTCTTAGTTTTTGCAATTGATGTGAAACAGTGGTATGAAAGACACATTATTATTGGACCGAATGAACATGAAAAAATTCAAAGTTAAGAAAACATTAAAAGAAATTAACGATAAAATAAAAGAAGGCCGCGCCGTTGTTGTCACAGCGGAAGAAATGATTGATGTCGTGGAAAGGCACGGCGACGTGGAAGCTGCCCGTAAAATAGATGTTGTGACTACCGGAACATTCGGTGCGATGTGCTCCTCAGGTGCTTTTCTTAATTTCGGTCATACTTCGCCGAAAATTCGGGCATCGAAAGTTTGGCTCAATGATGTTGCCGCTTACGGAGGGATTGCCGCTGTTGATTGTTACATCGGGGCTACGGAAGTAGCCGAAAATGATCCGCTCAACAGTGTCTATCCGGGTGAATTTAATTACGGCGGCGGTCATGTTATCGAAGACCTCGTGTCCGGCAACGTTGTCAAACTACGCGCTGAAGGTTACGGGACGGATTGTTATCCCGCGCGTAAGTATGAAAGAAACATTACCATAAAAGATTTACGTAACGCGGTTTTATTCAATCCTCGCAATGCTTATCAGAATTATAACTGCGCCGTTAATCTTTCGGACAGAACCATTTACACCTATATGGGAATGCTCCGTCCGCAAATGGCCAACGCGGCTTATGCGACATCCGGACAACTGAGCCCCTTATTTAATGATCCCTATTACCGGACAATTGGTGTCGGGACGCGCATCTTTCTGGGGGGAGCGCAGGGATTTGTGGCATGGCCCGGCACTCAGCACAATCCTAATGTGCCCCGCGGGCCTAATGGCGTTCCCAAAGAGGGTGCGGGCACGATCGCCGTCATCGGTAATTTAAAAGAAATGAAACCGGAGTGGCTGGCGGGTGCAAGCATCTTAGGGTATGGCATTTCGCTTTTTGTCGGGATAGGCATTCCCATTCCCATCCTTGATGAAGAGATGGCATTTTATACATCCGTAAAAGATGAAAATATTTATACTCAGATTTATGATTACAGCATGGATTATCCCAAAGGAGCGCCCAAATCTGTCGCCGAAGTCAGTTACAAAGACCTGCGTAGCGGAACAATCACCTTAGAAGGTAAGAAAGTTATCACAGCGCCCCTTTCCAGTTACTATAAGGCACGGCAGATTGCCAATGTCTTGAAAGAATGGATTGAAAGCGGTCGTTTCATTCTGGGAGAATCTCAGCAGAATCTTCCTTCTGCGTAAATATTATTTAAATTTACCATTTTTTTAATACAATTATCTTCTCTTTTCTTTAATGTTTTATCATTATGATAGATATGTATTTGAACATTTTATTTTGTTAAAAAATATTGCACAATATTAATGAATATTAATGAATATTAATGTAAGTTTAAAAACATCTTGACTTTTATTTAAAATTAGTGCTTTATGTGAAACACATGAGGTTTCCCTTTATCTATGAAAGATAATGTAAAGAAAAATCAGGTAAAAAATTTTCGAGAAACAATTCCGCTGAGTATATCTGAATTAGCAAGGAAGGCGGGTTTGACTCCTCAGACAATATCAAAGATGGAAAAGGGATTGTCCACAAGGAAAAACTCAGAGTTAAAAGTGGCGAAAGCATTACAAAAGCCTTATGAAGAAGTATTCCCCTAATCAGGGAATGAAGAACAATTTTATTACATTTTTTAGCAGCAGGAATGTTAATTTTTGATGAAAATAGGCCGGTATTTAATTCTCTTTTTGTTGTTCATGGCTGTTTTAATAACTTTTGGTAACAGGGGTTTGGTTGATAATTATTTAATGAGTAAAAGGCTGGCTGATTTAAAATCACAAACCATAAAGATAACCGCGGAAAACAATGAATTGAAAAGGAAAATACTTTTATTACGAAACGACATTAATTACATAGAAATGATAGCCCGCAATGAATTGGGCATGGTAAAAAAAGGTGATGTCGTTTACCGCTTTTTTAAACAGCAATGAGAGATTTAGTCCAATTTCGTTGATGGTGATTTAATGTTGGATTTAAAAGAAATTTTTTCCGGGAAAAAGAGTCTTGTCGGTTTGGATATCGGCTCCAGCTCTATCAAAATAGCCGAGGTAACCGGCAGCTCCAAAGGATACTATCTCAATCGTTTTCATGAACTTCCTCTTCCTAAAGGTGTTATTATTGACGGCATTCTTGCTGATGCCGGAGCCTTGACTACGCATATCAAAGAAATCTTCAAAATTTCCAAGTGTGGACGGAAGGGGATCGTAACTTCTCTGGCAGGCAACTCGGTTATTATCAAAAAAGTGACCCTGGAGAAAATGGATGAAACTCAATTGCGTGATTTAATCCGGGATGAAGCCGGTAAGTATCTGCCATTTGAAACGATAGATGATGTTAATTATGACTTTCAGATTCTGGGAGAAAATAATTACAACCCCAATCAAATGGATATCATTATCGTTGCGGCCAAAAAAGAAATCGTCAACAGTTATCTGGATGCCGCAACGGCTGCCGGACAGAATGTGATTATTATGGATGTGGCTCCCTTTGTCCAGGAAACATTATATGGCGTGAATTATGAGTTTGGCAATGACGACATTGTTGTCCTGATCAACATAGGCGCCAGCACCACCGGCATCAATATCGTTAAAGGTGGAACATCAGTCTTTACGCGAGATTTTGCCATGGCGGGAAACTCCATCACGGAAAGCTTGCAGGAAAAATACAAGGTTACCTTTGAAGAAGCGGAGAGAATCAAGTTAGAAGGGCTGCCCAATGGCAGTGAAGGAGATAACCAGGATTTTAAAAACAGCATTCTGGACCTTGCGCGACCGATTTGTATGGAAATCGAAAGATCGATAGATTATTTTCGTTCCACTTTCGGTGGTGAAGATATCAAGCATGTACTGCTTGCGGGGGGTACGGCAAGAATTGACAAACTATCAAAACAATTATCACAAATGTTGAATGTTAAAACCGATATCATCGATCCGTTTTTAAAAATCAATTATAATAAAAGAAATATTGATGCGAAAGATCTGGAAAGCATAAAACCGGTTGCAGCAACTGCCATAGGTTTGGGATTGAGGACAGTAGGCGACAAATGATTAAAATTAATCTTTTACCATATCGCGAAAAGGCAAAGAAAGACACATTTTCCAGGCAAATATTTATGCTTGCCGGATCATTGATTATACTGCTTCTTGTCCTCGGTTGGGTAACTATCTGGATGAAGTCGTCCATCAGTAGTCTGGAAAATCAGGTAAAAGAATCGGAAGTTACGCTGGCTGATTTAGACAAAAAAATAGGCAATCTGGAAAATTTTAAAAAAGAGAAGAAAGATCTGGAAGATAAACTGGGCGTTATCTCGACTCTGGAAGAGAATCGTCTGGCGCCGGTAAAAACTTTGGATAATTTGGCTCTGCTTGTACCTCCGAAAGATATCTGGTTTACCAAAATAACACAAAAAGGTAATGGTATCAGTTTGGAAGGAATTGGCCGGGATAATCTGGTTGTTGCGGATTTTATGAAAACACTGGAAAAATTCGATCCGATAAAATCAGTTGATTTGATCTCTTCCAAAAAAACGGAAGTTGCGGGCATTACGGTGCAACAGTTTAATTTTGCATGTGTTCTCAAAAAAGGATTCTAATCTATGGCCATGGATATTAATACCATAAAGAAACTGCCACCTAAGGCCAAATTGGGCATTATTGTACTGGTCTTCTTTTTAATCGGTTATTTCTACTGGTTTCTCTTTTTAAATTCAGCGATGCAAAAAAGGAGCGAATTGAGCACGCAACTTACAGAAATGCAGGATAAAATTAAAGAGAAAACAAAAATTGCCGGACAGGTTAAAAAGTTCATGGCGGACATTGCAATATTGAAAAACAATTACCAGATAGCGCTACAAAAGCTTCCCGACCAGCGGGAAATTCCCTCTCTTTTTCATTCTGTCTCATCGGCAGGAAGAGATGCGGGAGTTGAGTTTATCTTGTTTGAACCCAAGGCTTCCGTTCCCGGAACGGTTACCGCAAAACCACCGGAGGGCAAAGTTTCATCTTTAATGAAACCGTCCGATCAACGCGATGAAAAAGCGGCAGTCACGGCGCCTGCCGGTAAGAACGCACCTCCGCCACCGGAACCTTTTTATGAAGAAATACCGGTGGGCGTATCGGTAACGGGTACCTATCAGAATATCCTTTATTTTTTTGACAAGGTGGCCAAACTGCCAAGAATTGTTAACATTTCGGATATTTCTATGATCCCAGCAACCGTAAAAGGTAAGAAAAATATACTTACAATAAATTGCACCGTGAAGACATACATGTTTATAGATAAAAATAAAAAATAAGTGTAACAACCTGTGGAAAAAATGAAAAAAAGCAAATTCATTTTAATGAGTTTTATAGGGATTTTTTTCCTGGCAACAGTTTTTGCTTATGCTGCTGAAGTTAAAACTTCTCCCAATGCAGTAAAGGCAGTATCCGGAGCCGCTAATGTTCCTGCCAAGAAGAGTCCTGTTCAATCGGTTCCCGCTGCCGCTAATGTTTCCGCGCCAGTCAATATCAAGCCTGTACCGGCGGCGGCCAATGTCCCTGTCCAAAATCAGGCTAAACCTGCACCCGCGGTGGCGACCGATCAGAATAAAACCGCACCTGCTGAAGTTGCACCTGCAACACCGGCGCCTGCTTACAGTTATAATCCAATGGACAAACCGGATCCTTTTAAGCCTTTTATTGAGATAGATAAAGTTGAAAAGAAAAAGGCCGAGAAAAAAGCGCCGGATTCTATTTTCCCCTTGCAGAGAGCAGAAGCAGACAGTTACCGGGTCGTTGGCATAGCAGGCACTCCGGAGAAAAGAGTGGCTATTGTTGAAGATGCTGCAAAGAAGTTCTATCCTATAGTCAAGGGAACACGCATAGGACTGTATGATGGTAAGGTCATTGAAATTACGGATGACCGCGTTGTTGTGGAAGAATATGAAGATAAAAAAACAAGAAGGGTTATTTTAAAATTGCGCAAAAACTAAGATGAGGTAGAATCATGAAAAAATATTTAATCCCCGTACTGATTGTTTTTTTAGCCATTACGTTGATTTTTACATATATCACGGGAAGATCGTTTGCCGCTTCCAGTCAGGATTATAAGAATTCAGAAAATACGATAAAGGTTACCGCCAATACAGGAACGGTGGAAAATATTTATCTTTCCAGATTGCCCGGAAAGGAAAGAGTTCAACTGGTCGTTTCCAAACAGCCCTTCATTGACGTGAGCAACAAAGTCAGCGGCAGTTATCTGATTAAACTCGAAGATATGATTGTCCCCATCAAGTTGTGCCGCACCCTCGGGGAGGGAGAGCTGCATAACATTATCAATGTTGTTCCGTCGCATAAACTGGTCAAAGGGAAGAACTGGGTTTTCTTAAACATTGCCATTAATAAAGTCGTACCGTATTCCATCCGTCAGGAAGACCAAAACGTCTTTATTGATTTCAATGTTTCCAGCCTGGAAAAGCAAAAAACGGGCGCTGTGAAAAAAGCAGTCACACGTAAAAAAGATTTCGCGAAAGTCAGTGGTGCAGATAGTTGGGGCAACGATGAACCGCTGAATGTTCCTGGTGTCAAAGAAAAAGAGAAAAAACCAACTGACAGAATAATATCACTCGATTTTCAGGACGCGGATATCAAAAGCGTATTTCGTCTGATGGCTGAATACGGCAATACCAGCATTATTACCAGCGACGAAGTCAAAGGCAATATTACGCTGACTCTGAAAAATGTTCCGTGGACGAAAGCTCTGGACACCATCCTGGATGTCAATGCTCTGACGAAAAGAGAAGAAGGGAATGTCATCATCATTACAACCCTGGCGAGAAGTCAAAAAGATGAAGCAGCCAAAGAAGCGGTTATTGAGAGAGACAAGAAGAGGATGGCTGATAAAGGCCTTTTGAAACAGGTATTAATTGAAGCGAAAATTGTCGAAGCCACCGAGGGATTTGTCCGAAATCTGGGTGTTCAATGGGGTTTCGGCAATCAGCAAAAAATCAACATCAATGGCGGTAAATATGGTTTAGGCGCGGCAGGTGGAAGCGGTGCAACGGGAAAGATGTATCAACAAGAATATCCTTCCCGAATCGGTATTACGGATCCTGATGGAGAAGCTTTGGCTATGGCTGCCGTTAATTTTCCGCAGGTCTTGGCGTCACCGGCCATTGGCCTTGTTTTTGGTGGTGCATCGGGCTTCCTGGAAACGCAATTAGCGGCATTGGAAACCAACTCTACCGGTAAAATAATTTCTGCGCCCAAAGTTGTCACTATGGAGGGCATCAAGGCTGTTATCAAACAGGGTGATGAAGTTCCTTACATCACGCCAGCCTCCGGAACATCTCCGGCAACGGTTTCCTTTAAAGAAGCCTTGTTGAAGCTGGAAGTTACGCCTAAATTGACGGCTGATGGGAAAATTTCCATGGACATCAAAGCCAGCAATGATACGCCAGACTGGTCCAAAGCCGCCCTGAATCCGCAGGGTAACCCTCCTATCGTGAAGAGTGAAGTGGAATCAAAAGTGGTCATCAATGATGGAGATACCATTGTTATCGGAGGAATTTTACGATCAACAGAAAGCAAATCTATCAGCGGTTGGCCCTGGCTGCAGAAAATTCCAGTTCTGGGCTGGTTGTTTAAAAAACAGGACGTTAACAAAGAAAAAAGACAGTTGCTGATTTTCGTGACACCCAAAGTGTTGAACAGTGAAAATCTGGATGAAAGTCAGGGATCATAATCATCACTGAACGATTCTATAAATAAAATTTTCTTATCAGCGTTCAATTATTGTTCTGGACAAAAATGTTTTTTGGCAAAATAAAACTTACACTCAATAAAACATTGCTTTTTGGTGTTGCTTTGTCAGCATTCCTGTGTTTTTCCTGCACCTATACTCCCTGGCACAGAGAACAATCCGAGATCTTTTTAAACAAAGGCATTTCTTATCTTACCATCGGCCAGTATAACAGCGCGCTCAAAGAATTAATGGAGTCAGAGAAATACTATTCCGGTAATCCCAAGGTTCATTATTATCTGGGTGTGGCTTATCACGGCAAAGGCATGCAGGATAAGGCCATCGAGGCATTTGAAAAAGCCGTTTCACTGGATAAAAATTATTCCGAAGCTCATAATTATCTGGGCATATTATATTCGGAAAAAGAGCGTTGGGATGACGCCATTGAACAATTCGAAAAAGCGCTCAACAATTATTTATATGATACACCGTCCATGGCGCTTTATAATATGGCCTCAGCCTACTATTCAAAGCATGATTATAAAAAAGCATTATTGAAGTATAATGAGGCTCTCCGGGTCGATTCCATGACCGGATTGCGTCCGCAGATCTATAAGAAAATGGGACAAATTTATTATGACCAGGATAATATCCCTGAATCCATCTGGCACTTTAAAAAGTCGATTGAAATTGATGCATCGCTTTACGATGTCTATTTTCTGCTGGGTCAAAGTTATTTAAAGAATAGAGATAATGAAAATGCCCGACGGGCGTTTCAACAGGTTATTCGTTTATCTCCTGAATCATCTTTCGGTCGCCGGGCCAAAAATCACCTGCAATTATTAAAATAATCGCTTCATCATATCATGCCCATCAATTCTTGACACACCATATCTGCTGTGTTACGTACCGCAAAAAAATAATTTTTTGTCAAGTTGCTATCAAGATGGGGAATAATAAATTTGAAGAAAACCGCCTATGATTTTTTGCTCGAAGCGGAGGAACATCTGCGGAGGGATAATCTGCAAGAGGCGTTGAACCTTGCCACCGAAAGATTGAGCGATGTTCCCACGGATGCCGCCGCCCTTGGAATATACTGTGACGCACTCATTGGCATGGGCAGGATTGAAGATGCACGCAAAGTCCTCCATGAGGTGCCGAAAATCATTGACGGACTGAATCTTGTTTTTGAACGCGCCGGTGATGCCTTTCGGGAAAAAGGTTTGCACCGCGAAGCCGCTACGTGTTACGAAAATTTTCTTTCTCTGCGTCCGGACACCGAACGTGCCCGGGAAATCATCGGAAAGATGGCTTTTCTGGAACAGGACGATATTTTCACTGCTGAAAAGGACTTGCCCCAGAGCGAAAACAATGCTGCTGAAAAAGAATTTTTTACGGTGACGATGGCACAATTATATATTAAACAGGGACATTTTGAGGATGCGGAAACTGTTTTGGAAAAAATCATAAAAAAGGCATCCGACAATGTTGAAGCGATCAACATGCTCGATAACTTAAAATTAAGCCGGCTTTCACCGTCGGCAGACGTCAAAAAAGTTTCCGCGGAGAATAATCTGATTAATATACTTTCC
>JBATES010000117.1:0-5662 GCA_049664145.1 Smithella sp. | reverse complement strand
GTGCGGAATGGGAGCAGCGTTTAAGGGTAAAGAGGGAACAATTAAATCCAACATTAAGAGCAGCATAGGAGGGGAAATGGATTACAAGACGACAGATTTTGACGGGGTTAGGCTTGCAGAATATCAGGGCAAGTACAGCATTGAGGCACTAAGGCACAAAGATGGTAAATTTTATCCGGTATGGGCAAGATACCAGAAGGGCAAAGACGAATTACAGGAAAAGTCGTGGCCAGTAAAAGTGAACTTGGGCGACAAAGAAACGGCAAAGACAACGCTTCTTAGCTTGTTGGCAGAGTTGGGTGAAGCAGATGTAGCGGCAAACGAACCCCCTTTTTAAGGTGATAAAATGACGACAAGAGTATTAGCCATAGGAGATACACATTGCGGCCATGTTGTTGGTTTGACTCCGCCAGAATGGTGGCAGAAGCGAACCGGCAATAAATACCACGATAAGCACGTTAAAATCCAGCGTCAAATGTGGAACTGGTTTGTAAAAGAACTTGCTCCCCTAAAACCAATTCATGGAGAGTTTTTTAAAAGGGTGCGGTTTTAGTTTTAGCGGTACACTCGACATTGTGGAGGATGAAGATGAGCGAGATTAGAAGCAGAGTAAACACAAAAGAATTTAGAGATCGCTACGATGGTATTTTTCGCAAGACCAACGGCAAGCTGAAATACAAGGTGGAATTATGGGATGATATGCACGGGTTTTTAATCCACAGTTGGCACTCACACCTTGAGAACGCCCAGATAAACGCTCAGGTGATAAGCGAGAGCCGGAAGAAGCAGGCAAGGGTAGTCAGGGCAGGGAAAATCATACAGGAGTTTGAGGGCAAATGAGAACCATAATTAATTTTAGCGAACTATCACCAGAGGAACAACAAGCTTTTGCCGATTATCAGGCGAATGAGTTATACCGGCACGAGCTGGACATAAAACACATTATGGCAGACCTTATTTTCATCAAGAAGCATTACGGGATTAAGGCAAGGAATATTTACGTTGGCGCATGGATTGAGGTTCAAGACCAGAAACCAAAACCGGAGAGCCTTTACGAGAAACACAAGAAGGGGGAAAAGAAATGAAGCTTTATGTTTACCAATGTGGCGACCATGTCACCTTTTACAATCAAAAACGAGACAGCGCATATCACGAATATCTTGGCGAACTCGACCTTGATATTCAGCAACCGAAAAAGACGGTTAGGAAAGAAGTGAATGTTGATTTTGATTCCTGTGACATGGTTTTAAACCAAATACCATTACAAGCAAAGAATATGAAAATTTCTTACGAAGTGGAAGAATAACTTTTTTTCTTTAATAAAGAGGAACTATGGGAACCCCTTATAAATGACACAAACTAAATCTAATGTCAAATCCACCACGGGTAGGGTAAAAACTCAACACAGGGCATCCTTGAAAGAATTAAGCAACATTCTGAGCATCATCCGTGAAGCTGAGAGCAACCAGACAAGCGAAATATGGGAATATTGCACAGATGAAGAAGATTTGAAACAGATCGCCCTTGTCATTTCAAAATACGGGAGCATAGAAAGTGAATTGTAAGGGTTGCCCTAGTTATAATCATGGTCGAGGCACGGGGCATTGCTTGAAATGCGATCTTTACCAGAAAATAATTATGGAAAGCGGAAAAAGGAGAAGTATCAGTATGGAATCAGTACCCGAAATGGTTTTGGATAACATCCCCTCATTACCAGATGAAATCAGAGCCATTGAGAAAATCCCACTTAAATATTCAACTCCGATTCTGCAAAAATTCTTCCTCAATGCGACATATGAGGAAATTGCCAAACATAATTCAGAGTCAATAGGAAATGTTAGGCGCAAAATACGCTTCGGGATTCGCTTAATTAGGAAAATAAAGGGGGACTAAGCCCCCTTGTGGTTTGCTTTTTTTTATTTTATTACTGATTGCCCTTGTCATCCTCTTTTTTTTGTTCCGGTTTTCCACTTTTTTATAAATTTAAACTAGGTTGACGATTTATTATATCCTGTAATTGTCTTATTTTTGCCTTTTGTCTTTTAATAACCATCAACAACCGATGATTAGCATTATGCTTGTCTGGTAATGTTAGTTGTAAATTTTCCAGCCTGTTATCTTTTTTATCTCCATTAAGATGATGAACTATCTCCCACGGTTCTAAAAGCCTTCCAATATCTTTAGCTATAACTAATCTATGCTCGCTTACATAACCATGAGAATGAACCGCCATAGGGTAAAAATAATCATCAGGGGCAACCCTTACATATTTATATGTTTTACCGGAGGAAATAACGCCGCCAACCCATCTACCGTGTTTTTCTCTTTTACCTGTTGTAAATTTATTATGGCATTTACTACACATTCCAGTAAAATTATAAAGTCTTAATGCGTCTATTCTTACCCATCTTCCGTTGTCGCATACAGGGCAAACTACCCATTGTTTTATTCCTCTTTTTCTTCCCCTTGCGTCAATTACTGGTGCCTGTTCCCCCGCTATCATCTGTTTTTATAATCTCCTTTGCTGGTTGCATTTTCCTCGGAATTGCAAATCTATATGATTTACACGCCGGACAACATTTAGGTACTTGCTCAAACCTCGGCTTCCATTCATGCCCACATCGTACACATTTATAACTACTCATTGTTTTCCTCCTTTTACATATTATAATAATTAAGATTAATTTGTCAATAGCTAGTGCTAATTATTTCTCTTTGCCCTTGTCTCAATTCTGGAAATCCATTCATGGCCGCATCTTAAACATTTATTCTTTTCCATTTTTTTCTCCTTTTTTATTTACCCTTGTCTTAAAATTTAGTGATAGTCAACACAACCGTTTTACGCTCAATAGCAATTTGTTCAGCTACATCCTTTACAGCGTCAAACTCACCTGTTAAGATTGCAAGCGTATTGTCTTTGAAGTAAATTCTATAGCGTACTCTTTTCATTTTACCCTCCCGCCCGTAGGCTTTTAGATATGTGTCCATGTTTTCCCTTTAAGTAGATACGCTATTGTTGTTCCTCCCATACCATATCGCCTCGCTATTTCACGTCCAGAAATTCCGTTAGCACTTAGCTGCCTAATTACTAAAACATCTTTTTGTGTTAATTTATGGCGCGAATTTTTTTCTCCTGTATTCCTCCTTGTTGTTTTGTGAAGCTCAAAATGTCGGCCCTGTGTAACTGGTTGTAAATTACATAAGCGGTTATCAAGCGGATTTCTATTGATATGGTGAACAACCTTAGATTTTGATAATTCATTTACCACTAACCTATGCATAGATATTGATTTCCTTTTCCCGTTTTCCAAGTAATGCGCCCTCGCATAACCATGCCACATGAACCATTTATAACTACTAATAAGCCCGCTAAACTGGTCATCAAAAAAAACACTAACTTTTTTACCATTGTGATTTATTTCCATTTCCATTTTTATTACCTCCAATAATTTCTTTTACTTAACATAATTATTGATAGGTCATTTGTCAATAGCCGATAGCGCAGCTATGTTTTTATTTAGAAAATCTTTTTCCTGTCATAAAATCAACATATCGTTTCGCTTGCCCTTGTTTTTTAAACCTTGCAACGACTTCCCCATTACAAAGAGCATTTTCTTCATACTCAGGTAAATCACTTTCGGAAATTGACCATTTTCCACCATCAAAGCTAGGATGTTGATACAAAAGACTTCCACGGTTTATTATTTTAACAATACAATGGTCAAGAATTGCTGGGCCTCCCGACGATGTTCTTTTAGAAATAAGCAACGGAATTTTAAAACTTCCGGTTGACCTTCCAACGGTTCCAACAACATCATTTTCTTCATGCCAAGATTTGCCGGTTTTCGTATCGCCATAAAAGAAGCGGATTCTTGATCCCCAAGCTCTACTATTTTCAAGTATATCTATAACCCTTTTTGGCGTGTCCTTATGGTAACAGGTTCCGCTTTCCGTTAATTGATATTCTTTACCTTGATTGTCTTTAATAATTGTAATATTCATTTTACCCTCCTATAAGCTGATAATGATTAAAATTAAAATCCCGATTGCATACATGGCCGCAGCGTTGGCGTTTAGGTGTGCGTTCATGGCTTATCCCTCAAAATAAAACTGTTCGCAATAGGTCTGCAATGCCGCTTCTTCTTCTTCTGTTAAAGGGTATTCAGTCCAGTTTGTGCCCCAGTCCTGATATTCAAGGCGAGGTTTTTCCGGCTGTGCGTGTTCGTCAAGGTCTCCGATAATCCGGCAAGCTGGGCCTCCCCAACATAACAAAATGCAAAATTCATCAGGCGGATTAGTAGAACCGACACTATGCCAGCCGTTTCTTACCTCAACGCTCAGAGGGTCATTTTGGATTGTCTCTTGTGCTGAATATTCGCCGTTTTCTGCTGCATAGTCAGAGTTATCAAGATTGTTTACCATTTCCACAATACTAGCAATTTGAGCCTTAGCTTGACTTTTCCCGTGGTCTTCTTTTTCTTTAATTTGATTCTTCATGGTATTACCTCCCTTTTTTAGTTTTCCATTCTATGACCTACCGGCGAACCGATAGGCGAACAATGGAAAATTAGTTATTTCTGATTTCGTTCTCTTAAGCGTCTCCACTCATTAAAAGCTACTGAAAATTGAATGGGGTCTTTTCTTCTCATTCTTGCCATGTCGGGATAAATGGAGCAAAAAAGTTTTCTAGTGATTTTTTTCATGGTGTTACCTCCTGTTATTTGGTGTTAATAATTCCAAGTAAAGCTTCCGCCATTTGAAACCCAGCCAGCGTAACAAATATCACATACCCATTTAAAGCGAGCTGATTTCTTTTCTGTTGCTTCTTTTGTTTTGATTCCTTTTAAATCATTGCAATGTGATTTACATTTGCAACAGATTAATGTTTCTACGCCGTTTATATTATGTATTTTTGCACCGTTCATTTTATTGCCTCCTGTTGTATTACCGGCTTCAAAGTCTCTTACGTTTGTCTGGTTCATGGTGCGCCTCCATCGTTTATTTGCCTTAATATAGAGCATTATCTGTGCCAATTATGAATATTATTAATAATAATATAATAAGCATTAACAATCAATACCTTACAGTATGTCACGAAAAACATATGCTAGGGAAAGCATAAGAAAAACCTGTTAATTCCGCCAAAAAGTGCTGAAAAACACCATAAGTAAAACAAGCACTTACATTATGTCATTAAGAGCATAAGACGAATAAGCATTATAAATTGGATAGTTAGAAGATAGTGGTGAAAATAACCGATAAGTGAAAAAATGCTTGAATGTTTCTATATATTATGCAATTATAAACCATCCCAGAAATATAAAGAGGTTATTATTGCATCATAGAAATGTGCTATGGCAAGGCAAGTCTAAAGGCAAGAGTAAAGCTAAGTCATTATCAAGTGATATTAGGGTATTAAACCCCGATGGAACGCTTAAAGAGATCATCCCTGTCGCACAATGCAAGAAACCCCGATACGTTAAGGTTGAACAGGAAAACCCCGATTTACTAAATAATGAACGCAGAACCCCAGAGTACGAAGAATGGAGATCGAGAATCAAGCAAAGGGATAAAAAGACATGTATTCTATGTGGTTCTCAAGACTGGATTGAAGTCCATCATATAAAGAGATGGATTGATGACGAAGCGAACCGGTTAAACT
>JBATES010000116.1:0-2028 GCA_049664145.1 Smithella sp. | reverse complement strand
AAAAATATTTGTATAACGCTACTATTTCCGTAACCGTTGCGCTGATATATTTTTATTACACACTATCGCAGTTGGCTTTTAGCCAGCAAGCACCTAAATCCCAGAAAAAACAATTGCTAAAAAAGGCGCGTCACAATCAAAAACGGATAAAACTATGGGCGGATCATGCGCCCATGAATCACTTAAATGTTAAATGAAAAAAAATTAAATCCCAGCAAACCCGCATATTGCATGAGATCCTACGGTACTACTGCCGTTAAGAGCCTTCTGAATAAGGGATTTTAATCGTTGCGGTCCTTTAACTTGCGTTAAAAGCTGGTTCACAGCGGACAGCTCTTTTTTTTCAATGATCTTGTTGACCATCAATTGTTTCTCCGCCATTGATTTCATCCCAACAGGAAATCCTGGTGGAGACGAATTCATTAGAATGTAAGCGCAATAAACCCAGTGAACATGTGAGATGACAGAACTGAAATGCTTGGCCGATACGTCTTCAAACCCCAGAAACATTTTTATTTCTTTATGAAATATTTCTATTGCCCATCGAAGTCGATAGCCAATAACGATTTGTTTGGGGGTTGCCTTCAAATCATTGCATGCGAGGTGTTTTCTTGTCCCTTTGGACTTTGTTTTAAATTGCGAACAAATCAGTTGGGCTTTCCCGAAGTTCTTGAGATAGCCTGTGATCTGTCTGGTGCGGAATTCCATCCACTTCTTTTTTCCACCATTCTTTGGCGCACGAATGGTTTGCCACCCGATTTTGCGATTATTTTTGAAGGTTACGTTTACTGATTTCCAGCCCTCTGTTTTTTTTGTTGTGTGATATGCTTTTTCAGTTTTTACGCCTCTTGTTGATTTTAAAGCGATAATGAATTGCCAATTTTTATCGGCAATTGCTTTTTGAATTTTTTGATCATCATAACCGCTGTCAGCAAGAACAACAACTTTTTCAGGATCATAAGAACCGATATATTCTTCAAGAGACAACTGACGGAGATATTCGGCGACGCGTGAATTATCAGTTTGGTATTTAATCTTGTTTTGTTTGCAGTATTTTTTGGTATAAAAAGGGATCGGAGGCAATGGAATCACGTGATCATTAATGTGCAAAACAATATTTGTCCATTGATGGCCGACAACAAAGCCTTTGCCATGGTTAAACCGTTTAGAATTATCGGTATGCAGACTTGACCGATTTTGGATTGTGGCATCAATGGAGATGGCGATATTCCAGGGCAGGTTGCAGGAAGACAATCCCGTATTGATTTTAGAAAATTGGCGTGCCTGTTTTTTTGACAATGCGGATAAAGCATAAGTGGCTGATTCAGAGTGATCCTTCAAAAAATAATGAAATCTGGATTTGGATGAATCGGAAAATAGTGCCGCAGCAGTTAGCGTGTGTTTTCTTGAAGAAGCCATAAGAAAAATAAGATATACCGTAATAACCGGGTTTCGAAGTTTTAAAGCATTGATTTGTCTTAAAATCCAGTTTGAAAAGTTGCTGTAGTTCACAGGTCACCTCCATGCAGTTAAAAATTAACTGCCGGGCGTGCCCGTAACATACTGAATTACAAGCAAAAAGTCTATCACTTTAAAATATTGAATTTATTAGTTATTTGACATTGATCGAGAATCCTGATATATTTTTATGCACCTCCCTGCCAAAAACAACTTCGCTGTAACCAACCAGCGTTGCTTAAAATTGCGCGGATGCGCACAGGGAGGTATTCTTTTGTCAATTCCTTTGGAATCAGGCTTTCACAAGCATATCTCCCTTTAAACACATAATTGATAGGAGTTCACAAAAGTTTAAGGGAAATTTCATTTAACATTTAAGTAATACATCAATGACAGGAGGTGCACCATGAGTACAGCAATATCCGTGAGGCTTCCCAAAGAGCTTGCCGACCAGCTTGACGGCATAGCCAAAGAAACCGAGAGGCCCCGCTCTTTCATCATCCAAAAAGCGCTGGAGTCATACCTTGAAGATTTCGCCGATCTTCAGATTGCACTCGACCGGCTCCACGA
>JBATES010000115.1:0-3812 GCA_049664145.1 Smithella sp. | reverse complement strand
GTTCCTGCATTCGGAGGTTCGAATCCTCCCGCCCCAGCCAGTATATACTGCGGAGAATTATTTAAATGCTTGAAAGAATTAGAGTTTTTACAGGGAATGCCAATCGGGAACTGGCTGAAAAAATTTGTAAGCAACTGGGCGTTTCTCTGGGAAAGGCTAATGTCACAACTTTCAGCGACGGGGAAACTCGAGTAGAAATAAATGAAAATGTCAGGGGGATGGATGTTTTCATTATCCAGTCCACGTGCCCGCCGGTCAATGTCACGTTGATGGAATTGCTCATTATGATTGACGCGATGAAAAGGGCTTCGGTGGACAGGATAACGGCGGTGGTTCCTTATTACGGGTATGCCCGCCAGGATAGAAAAGTTTCATCCCGCGCGCCGATTTCGGCCAAACTGGTCGCGGATCTTATCACTGCCGCGGGCGCCAATCGTGTTTTAGCCATGGATCTGCACGCCGGTCAAATTCAGGGATTTTTTAATATTCCGGTGGATAATCTTTTCGCCAAACCGGTGTTGCTGGATTACATGAAAAAACATTACATGGATAATACGGTGATTGTGTCACCGGATGCCGGTGGCGTGGAACGGGCAAGGTCTTTCGGCAAAAGAATGGATGCGTCTCTGGCCATTATTGATAAAAGAAGGGAAGGCCCGAACGAAGCAGAGGCCATGAATGTTATCGGCGATGTCAAAGGAAAAAGAGTCATTATTCTGGACGATATGATTGATACGGCGGGCACCATCGTTGAAGCCGCGAATGCCATGAAAAAAGCGGGCGCGCTGGAAACGACCGTTTGCTGCACACACCCGGTATTGTCGGGGCCGGCCCTGGATCGAATCGAGAATTCAGACATTGCCGAAGCGATTGTTACGGATACCGTGCCGTTGAGCGACCGGGCCCAGAAGTGCAAAAAAATAAAAGTTTTATCGGTCTCCGGAATCTTAAGCGAAGCGGTACGCCGGATTTATTACAACGATTCAGTAAGTTCATTATTTATATAGTTATATAGGAGGAACCACCCATGGAGGTAACAGATTTAGCGGCTCAAGTCCGTAAAGAACAAAAAAAAGGACCGTCCCGCCGTTTACGGGACAAGGGGTTTGTCCCTGCTGTTTTTTACGGCCGTTCTGCAGAAAATATTTTACTGGCTGTGAAGAACGATGAATTAATCAAGCTGCATAAAGATAAGAAAGACCACGCTTTCATCAAGCTGATGATTGATGATGGCGGCAATAAGGTGGAGAAGCTGTCGCTGATTAAAGAATTACAGCTGCAGCCTTTAACCGGCAAGCTTTATCACGTTGATTTTTATGAAGTGGATGAAAAACGCAAGATCACCATGGACGTATCGCTGCGTTTCACCGGCAGAGCCATCGGCGTGGAAAACGGCGGGGAGTTACAGCATATCAAACGGGAAGTGAAGGTTTCCTGTTTGCCCCTTAATCTGCCCGATCACATTGATGTGGATGTGACCAGTCTGGAAATAGGCGATTCCATCAAAATCAGAGATTTGAAAGTTGCCGAAGGCATCATCTTAATGGACCGTCCCGATACCGCCGTGGCTGCGGTGGCAATGGTCAGAGTGTCCAAGGTGGAAGAAGTGGCGAAGGAGGAAACAGCTGCAGAAGGAGCCAAAGCGGAAGGAACTGAAGCGGCGGGAGCTGCTGCCGCTCCCGCAGAAAAAGAGAAGGGGAAGTAAGTTTATAGACGTCAATGATCATCAGGTGATAGCGGGTGCTGCTCTCGAATTTAAAGAAATTTTTTTCGCGCCGCACGGATGAGGGAGAGCAGGTCATGTATCTGATTATCGGACTGGGCAATCCCGGAAATCGCTATCAGCAGACGAGACACAACATCGGGTTCATGGTTCTGGAAGAAATTGCCGCCCGATGGGAAGTGGATATAAAGCAGAAAAGTTTTGACGCTCTTTGGAATCGAGGTAAAGTCGCCGGCGCAAATGTGCTGTTGGCCATGCCTCAAACGTATATGAATCTAAGCGGTAACGCGGCAAGAAGTTTACAGGCCTATTTCAAGGTGGATACCTGTAATGTGATTGTGATTCATGATGATCTCGATTTGCCTTTCGGCGCCATGCGTCTGAAGGTGGGCGGAGGCGATGCGGGTCACAAAGGTTTGAAATCGATTATCACCTGTTTGGGATCCGCCGATTTTATGCGGGTCAGAATGGGCATCGGCAAACCGGCTGGCAGAATGCCGGTTGAAGATTATGTTTTACAGAGGTTTCATCAGGACGAATCAGACACGTTAAAGCAAATCATTCAAACCGCTTCTGAGGCTACCGCCGATATCATTCAATCAGGTTTGCAGCAAGCTATGGCTAAACACCATACAAAAAATATTAGTAATTTAAAAAAGGAGGATGGATAATGTTACAAAACAAGAGAAGTATCTGGACATTTTTACTGAGCAGTTTGATGTTTCTGCTCATGGCCGGCGCGGCATTTGCCGGTGAAGCTAACATCCAGCTGCCTGATTTGACTCAGGTTACGTTTTTTGGCGGCTCAATTGCTGGGACGACCATTCTTAAATTCGGGTTGCTTATCTGCCTGATCGGTTTAGGTTTCGGTTTCATGCAGTATGTGCAAACCAAGAATCTGCCCGCGCACAAGGCGATGATGGATGTCTCCCAGACCATTTGGGAAACCTGCAAGACCTATCTTTTGCAGCAGGGCAAATTCCTGCTCGCTTTATGGATCCTGATTGCCATTTGTATTGTTTACTATTTCGGTGCTCTGGCGCAGATGGGGGCATCAAACGTGATCATCATCCTGTTTGCTTCCGTCGTGGGTATTCTTGGTTCCTATGCGGTGGCCTGGTTCGGGATTCGTATCAACACGGTCGCTAATTCCCGCGCTGCTTTTGCCTCTCTTTCCGGCAATCCCCTCAACATCGTTAACATCTGCCTGCGTTCCGGTATGAGCGTAGGACTCGTTCTGGTCAGCATTGAGTTGTTGGTCATGCTCATCATTCTGGTTTACGTTCCCCAGGACGTGGCCGGTTCATGTTTCATCGGCTTCGCCATTGGTGAATCCCTGGGTGCTTCCGTGCTGCGTATTTGCGGTGGTATTTTCACCAAGATTGCCGATATCGGATCAGACTTAATGAAAATCGTCTTCCATCTTCCTGAAGACGACCCCAAAAACCCCGGTGTTATCGCCGACTGTACGGGTGACAACGCGGGTGACAGTGTCGGTCCCTCAGCGGACGGTTTTGAAACTTACGGCGTGACCGGTGTTGCCCTGATTACGTTCCTGGCTTTGGCGCTGAAAGACAACCCTGAAATGGGTGGCAGGTTGATTATCTGGATTTTCGCCATGAGAATCCTAATGGTCCTGACGTCGCTTGCCTCTTACTTCATCAATGACAGCATCAGTAAGGCCGCTTTTGGTGGCAAGAAAGAATTCAACTTCGAACATCCATTAACGAACCTGGTTTGGATTACTTCGATCGTTGCCATCGCCGTCACCTTTATTGCCAGTTATTATCTGCTGGGAGACCAGACTGCTCAATACACGGGTCTGTGGTGGGCACTGGCCACAATCATCAGTTGCGGAACCATCGCTGGCGCGTTGATTCCGGAATTTACCAAAATATTCACCAGTACGTCTTCACGTCACTGCGAAGAAGTCGTCAATGCCTCCAAGCAGGGCGGCGCTTCGCTGAACATTCTTTCCGGTCTGGTTGCCGGTAACTTCTCCGGTTTCTGGCTGGGTATGGTCATCATGTTCTTGATGTTCATCGCGTACATGGTGTCGAAGCAGGCGGCCGTTATGGCGATTATGCCC
>JBATES010000114.1:0-3581 GCA_049664145.1 Smithella sp. | reverse complement strand
TGATAAGGCGAAAGAAAGACAGGTTTATGTTCTGACGCGGATGATGGAAGAAGGATACATTTCAAAAGAGGCGATGGAAAAAGCTTTAGCCGAACCGATTCGATTGAGACCGGTTCAACCCAAAGAAAAGATCGCCGCGTATTTTGTGGAAAATGTCCGCCGCTACGTGCAGGAAAAATACGGCGCGGATGTTTTGTACAAAGAAGGTCTTTCCATTTATACGACGCTGGATTTGAACGCTCAAAAATACGCCAGTGATGCTATCCAGCGAGGCTTGAGGGAAGTAGAGGGGCGGAATAAATATCGAGCCGGCCTTGTTCAGGGCGCGCTTTATTGCATGGATGCAAAAACCGGCGCTATCCGGGCGATGGTTGGCGGACGTGATTTTAATAAAAGTGAATTCAACCGTGCGACGCAATCCCGCAGACAACCCGGTTCTGCTTTTAAACCGCTTGTCTATACGGCGGCTTTTGATAAAGGATTAACCCCGGCAACCGTATTTGTGGATGCTCCCCTTGCGCTGGAAGATCCGTCTCAGGAGGACGGTTTCTGGAGACCGAAAAACTTTGACGATGAATTTATGGGACCCATAACGATGCGAACGGCGCTTGTCCAGTCCCGCAACGTTGTTACGATCAAGATTTTACAGGAAATCGGCGTGGATTACGCCATATCCTACGCCATGAACATGGGGATTACGTCCCCTCTCTCGCGGAACCTGGCCCTGGCGCTCGGGGTGTCGGGCGTGACGCTGCAGGAATTGGTTCAGGCCTATGGTGTGATTGCCAATGAAGGCAAAAAAGTCACGCCTTATTTCATCAAAAAAATAGTTGACCGGACAGGTAATGTTTTTGAAGAAAGTAAAGTGCAGTCGGAACAGGTTATCGATCCCCGCATCGCTTTCATTACGTCTTATGTCATGCAGGATGTTGTGATCAGCGGTACCGGCACACGGGTGAAAAGCATCGGAAGACCGGTGGCCGCTAAAACCGGTACGACAAATGACACGCGTGACGCCTGGTTTATCGGGATGACGCCGTCGCTGGTTACCGGAGTCTGGGTCGGTTTTGATCAGGAAGCTTCGCTGGGAGCTCAGGAAGTGGGTGGTCGGGCAGCCGCTCCGATCTGGCTTTATTTTATGGAAAATGCTCTGCGGAATACACCGGTGGAACCATTTCCCGTGCCACCGGGTATTGTGTTTGTGAACGTCAATTCCCAGGGTAAACCCACTGGGCCAGGCAAGGGAATTTCTGAAGCCTTTCTGGAAGGCGCGACGCCCACGGATAAAGCCGATGGCCTGAAAGAAGATAAAGAAGATTTGTTCCGGTAAAGTTACATCATAAAAGTCGCGCTGGCAATAGCAATAACTTAGACGTTTAATTGCAGTAGCCTTTATCCTTAGCCCATTCTAATAATTTACATTCTCCCAACTTACACATTTCTTGGGAATTTTGACAGCCGGCAATCATATTTCCGGATTTGAAGTAAGCATGAATCCGGTTGAAATATGTTTGTTTATTTCCGGGATTTAAACGGATCGCTTGATTGTAATCCGCAATGGCACGTTGATACTGGCCTGATCGGTTATAAGCATTTCCCCGGTTATTGTATGCGCTCGCGTCATCCGGTTTCATTAAAATAACCTTATTATAATTATCAATAGCATACTCATATTGACCGAGTTTATTGTAGGTATTGCCCAGATTATAAAATGCTTCTGTATAATGAGAGTTTAAATGGATCGCTTTATGGTAATCCTCAATGGCGTGATGATCCTCGCCTAGAACAGCGTATGCGTTTCCCCGGTTGTTATAGGCGTAATAGTAATCGTTTTTCAGTCTGATGGCCTCGTTATAATGATGAATAGCTTCCCTGCTTTTCTTTTCTTCATTTAAGGCTGCTCCTAGATTATTATGTGCAACAAAGTTATCCCTGGTTACTTCCAAAGCGTGACTCCATAAATCAAGACTACTTTTCCAGTAGCCACTTTGCCGCCATGCTAAAACGGCCAGGATGGCCAGTGCTGTTATTCCTGCCGGCGTTACAATTTTTTTGAATCTAGTATTGCCTTGAACTAAATAAGAAATACTCCATATCAGCAAGATCGTTATACCAATAGAAGGCAGGTAATGGTATCGGTCCGCCATGGCGTAATACCCGTTCTGAATCAAACCTATGACAGGAAGAATCATTATACAGAACCAGAGCCAACCCATCAATAAGTAAGGCAGGCGCTTTGTTAATACAATAACTGTTATGCTAATATAAATGATCAGAAGAGATGCTGCAATGATCTGCCACATAGGACGTTGAGCCGGGAAAGGATAAAATGCAGCCATATCCTTGGGCCAGAAAGTTTTCCCCAGATAAGTAATAAAAGCAACCGGCGCATTTGATATGCGGGAACTCAAGGGAAAATATTGAACATCAGGATCGTTCATCACATAAATTGTTATAGCCGCAAAAGAAAGTGACAAGATAAAAAAAGTTGCTTTCTCTTTCATCTGCCATAAAATAATATTACCTTTATAAGAATCAAACCTTTTTAAGGGCCAGTAATCTAGCAAAATCATAATTACCGGTAGTGTGACAACCATGGGTTTGCTCATTAGAGCGAAAACAAAAACAGTAAGAACAAGCAAATATCTTTTTATATTGGGTTCTTCAGTGTAATAGACATATAAACAAAGCGTTAACATAAAGAAAAATGAACTGAGCACATCTTTTCGCTCGGTAATCCAGGCCACCGATTCAACATGCATAGGATGAATAGCAAATAAAGCAGCAATGAAGGCACTTTCCCAGATAGATTTGGTTATCCGATTAAAAAGCCAGAACAGCAAAAAAGAGTTCAAAATATGCAAGATAAGATTGTTCATATGATAGCCACCAGCATTTAGTCCAAAGAGGTGATAATCAAACATCAGTGACAACCAGATGAGGGGATTCCATAAGTTTGACGTCGTGTTAGTAAATGCCCAGTAAATTCCTTCCCATGTGAACCCTGATTTTACGTAATTGTTATTGGTGACATACTGAACATCATCAAACACGAATCCGTATTGATTGACTTGCCAGAAAACGGCAAGTGTCATCGCCGCTAGCAAGACATAGATAATGAGAATTTTTTCTTTCGAAGTAATCTGTATTTTATCTAACCTCATGACTATCCAAATGTTTTCAGAGACGGATGATGTAAGCTATAGAAAACAATGGAAATAAGCAATAGGAAGTTATTTGTCGATTTGAATTATTTCTTTGGGATGCCTATAGTCTCGCATTAAATTTCATATATTGCTGGATCTGAATAGCGGCCATCCAACGATTGCTTTCGTTACCCTCAAAAAAATAATGAACTTAACATCCTCGATAATATGTGTGCTGAAGACGTTTTCCTTTTACATCAATGATCGAGAGCACACTCTATTGATAAAAAATATGATTGACAAACATTTTGTTTTTCGCTATTAAAAACGCAAATTAATTCAATGGAATCAATTTTCATGTTTCTTAAAGGTTTAAAAAGCGGCGTTATTCAACTGGTCAGAGTACTGGTACTCGTAGTAGTCGTACTTACGGGG
>JBATES010000113.1:0-3733 GCA_049664145.1 Smithella sp. | reverse complement strand
CATATAACCGGTCATCTGTTGGTAAAGATCGCTGATATAAACAAATTTACCTTTCTGAACCATATAGATACCAACGCCTGCCTTGGCGATAATTTCTTCCGATAAAATCGACAGATCACTGGAAGATCGATTGACGTCATTCGTGCTGTTTAGCGGTTCGTTTTTGATAGACATAACATTATCATGAATTAGTATTTAGTCTCTTGCTGCAATAGCTTCTATTTCAATCAGCGCTCCTTTCGGTAAAACGCTGACTTCAACGGTTGAACGGGCCGGAGGTTCCTGAGGAAAGAAATCGGCATAAATTTCATTGACGGACTGAAAATCTTTGATGTTTTTTAAAAAGATCGTTGTTTTGACAATATGGGATAGATCCAAATCTGTCTTCTTCAAAAGCGTCTGGATGTTGATCAGAATCTGTCTCGTGGCTTGTTTGATGTCGCTGATCAACTCGCCGTTAGCCGGATTGACAGGCAGTTGACCGGAAATAAAAATCAGATCGTTGGCTTCCACGGCTGCCGAATAGGGTCCGGCGACGGGAGCTTCATTTGTCGAAACAATTTTTTTCTTCATGAAATTCTATCTCCGGAAGTACAATCCATAACGCTTTATAAAATTATATTGTTTGCAGCATTCTGTCTATGGAAAGTCTGGCCTGGGCAGCGATTTCCGGTGACAGCGTTATTTCATAAGACAGATTTTCCAGCGACCACAGAACTTTTTCCAGATTAATTTTTTTCATGTCCGTGCAGACGGCTTTATCTGAAGCCGGATAGAAAGTCTTTTCCGGATTTTCTTTCTTTAGTCTGTGAATGATGCCGATTTCCGTACCAATGATGAATTCTTTGTCCGGTGAACTTTTGACATAGTGGGTCATGCCTTCCGTGGAAGAGACAATGTCGGCCAATGCGGTGATTGTCGGTTTGCATTCCGGATGAACGATCACTTTTGCCTGAGGATGCAGACTTCTTGCTCGTTGGATGTCTTCCGGCGTAATGTCGGCGTGGATGGGGCAGCAACCTTCCCACAAGATGAAATCATGATTTAACTGCGCGGAAACATACCGTGCCAGATATTGGTCGGGAACAAAAATAATTTCCCTGTTTTGGGAAAGAATTTTCCGGGCCATCTTCAAGGCATTGGCGGAAGTGCAACAGTAGTCACAAAGCGCTTTGACGGCGGCGGAAGAGTTCACATAGCACATGGTCACCGCGTCGGGATGACCGGATTGAAGAGACTTCAATCCCGCGGCGTCAATCATATCGGCCATCAGACAACCGGCGCTTTTTTCCGGAAGTAACACTGTTTTTTGCGGCGATAATATTTTGGCGGTTTCCGCCATGAAATGAACACCACAAAAGACAATCACGGAAGCATCGGTTTTCGCGGCTTCCAGACTCAGCCCCAGAGAATCACCGACAAAATCAGCAATGTCCTGTATTTCCGGCAGTTGATAATTATGCGCCAGAATAACGGCATTTTTTTCTTTTTTAAGCCTGTTAATTTTTTCTGTGATGGTCATTGTATTCATTCCATTTGTCGAGAATATCTCTTGTGGACGATTAAAACAAAAATGCAACATTTGTCAAGACATTAAGAATTACGGGATGATGATAAGCAGTCTGTTATCTTTTTTACGGAGAAAAATCGGTTATTGTTTTTCCGCGGACGCTGGTTTTTCCGATTCTGTAAAAATGAGCAGTTGATCTCCGGGGGAGACATTTTTACCGTTGGAGATACCGTTCCAGAGCATGATGGCTTTGATCGAAACATTAAAACGTTTGGCAATGACATAAAGAGAATCTCCATTTTTTACGGTATAAACAGATTTTTCTTTTTCTTCCCGATATTGTTTGAGCAGAGAATCATATCTGTCCATAAAACCGGAGGAAGCGCCCTGGGGAATTAAAATATTATATTTGCCGGGATAGAGATGATAGTTCTTAATATGAGGATTAAGGTCTTTGATGACTTTGAAGTATGTATTGGCCGCTCTGGCGACAACATGAATCGGCAAGGGATCATTTATTGTAATTTCGATCGTATCAAACAACAGCGGTTTATAAAGATCATCTTCCTTCAGGGAATAACCGTATTTTCCGGGATTGGACAGGATCATTTTTGCGGCAAGAATTCTAAAAAGATATCTCTGGGTTTCTTCATTCAGATAAAGCCGGTAATAATTGCTTTCTTTCTGCATGAGCATTTCTGTTTTCAGGCCGTCCTCTCCCATGTTGTAAGCGGCTGCGGCCAGTGTCCACGAGCCGAAATTGGCGTAAAGATCCTGGAAGTATTTTATCGCTGCGCTGGTGGAGGTGAAGATATTGCGGCGTTCATCAATGTTGTTAGTTATCTTCATGCCGTATCGGTCGCCGGTGCTTTCAATAAATTGCCAGAAACCCACGGCTCCTTTGTAAGAGGTTGCCAAGGGTTTTAGAGAGCTTTCCGCGATGACCACATATTTTAGATCATCAGGCAGTGAATGATCTTTTAATGCTTTTTCGATGGAGGGAAAATAACGGAAGGAACGTTTGAGCCAGAGAATGACACTGTCACGGTCGTTCAAAGCAATGAGCAATTCTCTTTCCAGTCTCTCTTTGACATCCGTTTCATCGAAAGGAACCGGTTCATTGCAAAATTGAAGCGGTCCGGTAATTTTCAGCGCTTGAAGAAGAGATTGAACTTCGGATTGCTGATCGTCAGACCGTGCTTCCGCGTTGATTGCAATCAATGATATTATTGCAATGATTGAAAAAAATCTTATGATTAATTTATAGTTATTGTTCAATGAATTTGCCTCTTTTTTTTATGTTTACTAGCGTAAGAAAGTTTTGTCAAATCTTTACACAAGACAATCTTTCATTTTGCAACAGCAAAGACCAGAGCCCGATTCTGCTTGCCAATGCCCGGTGTTGATGTTATTAAAATCATATGAAAAAAACATTGAAAAATAACGCCATATTTTCCCGGAAAGATATTCAACAGATAGGCAGTCGCGGTCTGGAGTTAAACGAAGTGGAACGGCAACTGGCTACTTACCGGAAAGGTCCGCGTTATGTCAATCTGCAAAGACCGTGCGTTATTCATGACGGGATTTTATCCATTTCTCCAGCGCAAAGAAACCGATGGATTGCTCTTTATGAAAAAGAATCCGCCGGATATAAATTATTAAAATTTGTTCCCGCTTCCGGCGCCGCTAGCCGCATGTTTGCCGAATGGTTTCACGCAAGGACTGATGAAGGATTCGGTTCTGTACAGCGCGATCAATTATTTATCCGCAATTTGAAAAAACATCCCTTCTACTGTTTGATCAGCAAGAACAGGCAAATTATGCCGCACATCAGGAAAAAAAATATTAAAATCATCCTGGATTACATTTTATCACCGGAAGGTCTGAATTATGGCAGGCTGCCCAAGGCGTTAATTCCTTTTCATCTGTACGGAAAAGGGGAGGTGCGTACCGCTCTGGAAGAACATCTGGTGGAGGGCGCGCATTATCTTCGCTCGCAAGACAACATCTGTCATCTGCATTTCACGGTTTCGCCGGAACACAAAAAAAATGTCATTGAAAAGATCAAAGCCGTGCAGGCCTGCTACGAAAATATCCACCGGATAAAATACAAAATTTCGTTGTCGGTTCAGTCACCGGCTACTGACATTCTGGCCGTTGATGAAAAAAATCTGCCGTTTAAAGATGACGGGGGAAATCTTGTTTTCCGACCGGGCGGTCATG
>JBATES010000112.1:0-7759 GCA_049664145.1 Smithella sp. | reverse complement strand
CTCTACGTTCCTCCTTTGTTAACGTGACTCGGTATCTTGGCAACATGGCAACCTCCATCTGTGATTTTATGCCAAGATATCATATTTATTATTTACACGAAAGATGTAAGGTTACATGGTACTAGTTTTTCTTTGTTAATATGACTTGGACAAAGGTTAATTTGGGAGATATAACACCGTCACAATATTTCCCATTTTATCCCTTGTCACCCTCTCACATACTGAGTTTGGCGCTGTGTGTTTTGTACTTTGAGCTTGTTTTCTTACTTTTTGCTCAGTATTAATAACAATCATGATAATTCCCCAATGATGCCCGTATTATTGAGACAATTTTGGTGACAAGAGGAATCAGATAATGAAGGATATGAAGAAGCATTATCGCGATATTCAAAAAGTCCTTTGGCTGGTTTTGTTTTTGAACTGGGCGGTCGCAGCAGCCAAAATAATTTATGGATATATGACCGGTTCGACCAGCATGGCCGCCGACGGGTTTCATTCTCTGGCCGATGGGACTTCAAATATTATTGGTCTCATCGGGATTCACTTCTGCTCACAGCCAACGGATGAGGATCATCCTTACGGCCATAAAAAATACGAGACGCTTTTTGCCCTGGGTATAGCAGCCATGCTCCTTGTAGTTGCGTTCAGTCTTGGCAAGGCGGGCATTGGCCGGATTATCAACCCTGTCCTTCCGCAAGTGGATGTTCTCAGTTTTGCGGTCATGATTATTACCGTTATGGTCAATATTACGGTTATGATTTATGAATACCGGCGAGGGAAACAAATGCAGAGCGATATTCTAATTGTCGATTCGATGCACACGCGGGCAGATATATTTACGTCCCTTTCGGTCATCGTGGCGCTGATCTGCGTGAAATCGGGGCTCCCCATTATTGATCCGATTATTACGCTGATTATTGCGGGATTCATCGCCTATTCAGCGTTTATCATCATCAAGCAGGAATCGGGAATATTATGCGATGCGATTGCGATTACCGATACACATAAGATTGAGGCCGTTGTGAATCGAGTTAAGGGTGTTAAAAGCTGCCACAAGATTCGCACACGCGGCAGGCCTGATGATGTTTATCTTGACCTTCATATCCAGATTGAAGTAGATATGACGTTACGGGATTCTCATTTGTTAACTCATATAATTCAAAGAGAAATAATGAATGAGTTTCCGCAGGTTGTCGACGTGCTTGTTCATATGGAACCTGATTCATGGACTAACAAACGAGATTCAGCGTTTTATTATAAAGATAACGGGGACCCGCCCATTCTATAATTTTCATTATCACTCATTATCCGGAAGTATTCCATACAGTAAACAGGGAGGACATATGGCGCTAACTGAAGAACAAGCCAAACAAATCAAAGGTCTTTCCCGCGCAGAAGTCGCGGAGAAACTAAAGATCGAGGGCTACAACGAGCTCCCGTCCTCCAAGAGGCGCAACATCCTGGCCATCGCCTTCGAGGTGGTGAAAGAACCTATGTTCCTGCTGCTCGTGGCGTGCGGCAGCATCTATCTTTTCATTGGTGAACCCAAGGACGCCCTATTGCTGCTGGGTTTTGTATTCATTATGATAGGGATCACCGTCTATCAGGAAGGCAAGACTGAGAAGGCTCTCGATGCCCTGCGTGACCTCTCCAGCCCCCGCGCGCTGGTCATCCGTGACGGTGAACACATTCGTATTCCCGGACGCGAAGTTGTCAGCGGTGACATGGTTTGTCTTGCCGAAGGTGATCGTATCCCCGCCGACGGAATTATCGTCTGGGTCCGCAATCTCTCTGTGGATGAATCTCTGCTGACCGGGGAATCCATTTCCGTCAGAAAGACCGCGGCGGCGGAAGATCCGGAGAATCTGAAGATGGGCAAGCCGGGCGGCGAGGACATCCCCTATGTTTATTCAGGTACCATGGTCGTGCAAGGCCAATGTATCGCTTATGTCAAGGCCACCGGAATCCATACCGAGATCGGCGCCATCGGCAAGGCGCTGCAGACAGTGGTACAGGAGGATACACTGCTCCAGAAGGAGACGGCACGCATCGTCAAAGCGGTTTTCCTTATTGCCCTGATACTCTTTGGCCTTGTTGTCCTGATCTATGGGCTAACACGCGGGAGTTGGATGAATGGTATCCTGGCCGGGATCACTCTGGCCATGGCCATGCTGCCCGAGGAATTTCCTGTTGTGCTGACGATCTTCCTTGCCCTTGGCGCCTGGAGGATTTCGCAGAAGCAAGTCTTGACGCGCAAGATGGCCGCTGTGGAAACTCTGGGAGCGGCAACTGTGCTCTGCACCGACAAAACCGGCACGCTGACCCAGAACATCATGGACATTCGTATGCTTTATGACGGCAACGAATTCCATACCATCCTGGAAAAGAATCCTATCCCCCTGCCCGAAACCTTTCATGAGTTGGTCGAATTCGGTATTCTGGCCAGCAAGAAAGATCCTTTTGATCCCATGGAAAAGGCCTTGTTGAAACTGGGCGTGGATAAACTTGCGCAGACTGAACACCTCCATGCCAACTGGAGTCTGGTACATGAATATCCACTTTCTCCGGAGCTGCTGGCGCTGTCGCATGTCTGGAAATCACCGGAAGGGAAAGATTTTATCATTTCCGCTAAAGGCGCGCCAGAAGCCATTGCCGACTTATGCCACATCGAGGAAAACTATCGGAAAGTCCTGGTTGAGAAGGTCGAACAAATGGCAGGGAAAGGGCTGAGAGTGCTGGGCGTGGCCAAGGCCTACTTCCGGGAAGAAAATAACCTGCCCGCAATCCAACATGACTTCTCCTTTCAATTCCTCGGCCTCATCGGTCTGGAAGATCCCATTCGTCCGACCGTGCCGGATGCCATCCGCATGTGTTATTCCGCCGGCATCAAGGTCGTGATGATCACGGGCGACTACCCCATCACGGCCAAAGCCATTGCGCAACAGATTGGTCTTAAGAATCCGGACGAGGTCATCACCGGCAAAGAATTGGAACAGATGGATGCTCTCACGCTCCAGCAAAGAATTAAAGAAGTTAATGTCTTTGCCCGTGTGGTGCCGGAACAAAAGCTTATTCTGGTGAACGCCCTCAAGGCGGGCGGCCAAATCGTGGCCATGACAGGCGACGGCGTGAATGACGCCCCAGCCCTGAAATCCGCTCATATCGGTATCGCCATGGGTGAACGGGGCACGGATGTCGCGCGCGAAGCATCCGACCTGGTGCTGCTCAATGACGATTTCTCTTCAATTGTAACCGCCGTCAGAATGGGTCGCAAAATATTCGACAATCTGAAAAAGGCTATGGCCTACATCGTCAGTGTGCACATCCCTATTGCGGGAATGTCTCTGCTCCCGGTCTTTCTGGGATGGAAAGAGATGGTTCTGCTGCCCATCCACATCGTGTTTCTGGAACTTATCATCGACCCCGCCTGTTCCGTGGTCTTCGAGGCGGAGGCGGAGGAAGCAGGGATCATGCAGCGCAAACCTCGCGACCCAGAGGAACGCCTATTCGGCAAACGCACACTGGCTATCAGCGCTGCCCAAGGGTTTGTGGCTCTCATCGTAGTCGCTTTGGTCTATAAGGCCGCCCTCTATCTGGGACAACCCATGGATGAAGCCCGGGCCATTGCCTTCGTTACTTTGATCGTCTCTAATCTGTGTCTTATCCTGACCAACCGAAGCTGGTCAAGAACCATCTTCTCATCTTTTAAGACACCCAATCCCGCGCTGGCCTGGGTCATGGGAGGAGCACTCACCTTCCTGTGTCTTGTAATTTTTGTGCCCTTCCTGCAAGGGATTTTCCATTTCGCTCCCATGCACGCCATAGATTTCTGCCTGGCCCTTATCGCCGGGATCGTAAGCATCACCTGGTTCGAAATCTTAAAAATCTTCATGCGTAAGGAGCATATCGATTTGCTTGAGGATAAAACATAGAAAAGAAAATATTGCATTGACACATATGTTTATACCCGATATGGTCACCTTCGAAAAAAAGAAGGTATTATCCTGCATAACAGATATTATTCTAATTCATGAAACAACAAGAAATAATCAATACATCCTCAAAAATAATCTGGCAGAAATGGTCGTTAGTATTCAAAGTAATGCCGGTGATGATTTTAGTCGCTTTCCTGAAATTTCTGTCCCATAAATTCGGATTTGAAATTATGGAGCTCAATGCCCTTTTTACCAGTCTGGTAGCCGGCACCATATTTCTGATCGGATTTCTAATTACCGGAGTGCTTTCCGATTATAAAGAAAGCGAAAAAATCCCCAGCGAGCTTACAGCATCCCTGAAGTCATTATTCGATGACGCTTACACAATCTATAAAAGCAAGAACTCTGAGTCTGCTCATAAGTTTCTGGAATTCCAAAAAACATTTGTTACCTCGCTGATGGAATGGTTTTATAGAAAGGAAAGAACAAAATCGATGCTGGTAAAAATCAGCGCGATGAATGATTTTTTTATCGCGTTCGATAAGGACGGCGTTGCGGCTCCCTATGTTATAAAAATGAAGATTGAACAAAACAACATCAGAAAAATAATCTTGAGAATTGATACGGTCAGGGATACCGACTTTATCGGTTCGGCTTATGCCATTGTAGAAGCCATGGGGTTTTTAGTTGCACTCGGTCTGATCATCATGAAAATTGAACCATTTTACGTGTCACTCTTTCTCACTTTGCTTATTACTTTCCTGATCGCCTACATGGTTTTTTTAATTAAAGACCTTGATAATCCTTTTGATTACAGTATTAAAGGTGAAAGCGGAACGGAGATTTCATTAAAGCCGATTCGTGATCATGAATCGGTGTTGAAAGATTTCAAGTAATTTATCAATTATTAGCATCAAACAACATACCATAACGAATCTGCATTTTTATATTCGGCAGGCAAGATCAGCTCGAAGAACATGGAGATTAAAATGTCAAGAAGTGCGGGAAGAATCAGCGACACCAGCAATCCGTCGACTGATTATGAAAGAATTTTTCATCCCCGCCGGCTCGCGATTATCGGTGTTTCCGCTGAAGCAAGCGGCGCAAGCTTCGGCACGGGTATGTTAATGTCCATTAAAGCCATGGGATATGAAGGAGAGCTATTGCCGGTTAATCCCAAAGGCGGCACGATTGCCGGATTGAACATTTTCAAAAGCGTTGAGGAAATTCCCGGAGAAATAGATTTTGCTGTTATTGCTGTAGCGGCACGACACGTTCCCGATGTGCTGGAGGCGTGCCGGAAAAAAGGTGCGGCAGGGGCGGAAATTCTTTCCTCCGGTTTCAGTGAACTGGGAACGGAAGAAGGAAAAGAATTGGAGCGTCAAATCAAAGAAATTGCCGCAAAAGGAATACGCGTTGTCGGTCCCAACTGCTTCGGAATTTATTGTCCGGCCAGCGGCCTAACTTTGCTGCCCGGACCGGATCTTTCGCGCCAGAGCGGTCCGGTGGCTTTTCTGGCCCAAAGCGGAGGCATGTCCATTGACTTTGCGCACGCCGGGAAATGGATGGGTATCCGGTTCAGTAAAATGGTTAGTTTCGGAAATGGCGCCGATTTAAGAGAAACAGATCTTTTGCGCTATTTCAAGGATGATCCGGAAACACGGGTTATCTCCATGTATATCGAAGGCATTCAGGATGGCGACAATTTTTTCAAAGAAATCAAAGCCGCTGCCGGCAAAAAACCGGTGATCGTTTATAAGGGAGGGCTATCGCATGCCGGAGCCCGAACGGTAGCCAGTCATACGGCATCTATGGGCGGAAGCGGCGTTATCTGGAAATCCATCCTGAAACAGGTCAATGCCGTTCATGTCCATGATTCGGAAGAAATGGCACAGGCCAGTGTTGCCTTCGCGCTTCTCCCCCCGAAAGAATTTAAAAGAATTTCTGTTATCGGAGGAGGCGGCGCCATCGGTGTTGCCGCCTGCGATTTGGCTGAAGCATACGGTATCGAAATCCCACTGTTGGCGATGGATCTCCAAACGCACATATATAGTTTTTTACCAAAGCCCGGCTCCAGCGCGATCAATCCCATTGATGTCGCCAATCCTTTCGTGCCGCCGCTTTATCTGAAGGAAATTTTGCTTGCTGCGGCCCAGGACGCGCAGATCGATCTGCAGATTATAGTTTCTCTTCTTTATCACTATAAATCGGTCGCCAAAACGTTTAACAAAACGGTCGCGAATATCACTCCCTATCAAGAACTGGTTCAGGCTGTCCGCGATGCCGCTGTTGAAACAGGTAAGCCGGTGGTCGCGGTACTACCCAATCCTAAAAAAGGCGTTGAGGATCTGGATATTGTGGAAATGCTCGTCCTGACCAGAAAAGAATTCGCGGAGCGCGGCATTCCCGTTTTCGATGAACTGCACGACGCCATCCGGGCCATCGCGCATGTCAATACCTATTACGGAGGCAGGAATCATGGAAAAAAATAAAGCGCTCAAAATCATTCACAACGCCTTGAGTAAAGGGAACAAAACGCTTTCCGAATATGAAGCCAAGCAAATTCTCGCCGCATACGATATTCCGGTAACAAAAGAGATTTTGGTTAAAGATAAAAATAACTTGGAAAAAGCAATCCGGAAAATCGGTTTCCCACTGGTGATGAAAGGGTGTTCTTCAGCCATTGCCCATAAGACGGAAAAGGGTTTGATCCATGTGGATATTCGCACCTTAAAAGAAGCAAAAAAAGCTTTTCAGGAAATTATGAGCGGACTGAAAGGTTTTGAGGGTGGCGTCCTGGTTCAGGAAATGATTAAAGGCCGGCGGGAGCTGGCTATGGGCATGACCCGTGATGCGCAGTTTGGCCCCTGCGTCATGTTTGGCCTGGGTGGAATATTTACCGAAATCTTGAGAGACATTTCTTTCCGTCGCGCACCGCTGAAAAAAAGTGATGCCAGGGCGATGATGGAGGAAATTAAAGGACATAAAATACTGGACGCTGTGCGCGGTATGGAAGCAGTGGACAGGAAACTTCTGGCCGATATGCTGATTAATATCGGTCGTATCGGTTTGGAAATCAAGGAAATTTCAGAAATCGATCTCAATCCCGTGATAATTTGTGAGTCCAAGCCAATCGTGGTGGACGCTCTCATTGTTTTGGCAAAGATTTAGATTTTTTGTCACCGGTACCAGAATTCGATGTTATATTCATTTGCCTGCCGATACATTTCTCGATCTTAATTTTAATTAAAAGATTTGTATAAAAAAATAACCGCTTTCGGAAAAGCAAAATAGATCAAATAAGACCTTCCAGAAAATCACCTTGACATACGAATCGGCACTTTCTATAGTTGAACAGTCTATAATTGCCATGTTATCAAGAAAAACGCTTAATCATAATACAAATATTGCTATTATAGGGGCCGGTCCATCGGGCTTAACGGCCACAAGATTGCTTGCAGAAAAAGGCTACAAAGTAACGGTATTCGAAAAACGGTCTGTTATCGGCGGGAACTGTTTTGATACCGTGAATGATGACGGAATTTTAATTCATCCCCATGGTCCTCATTATTTCCGTACCAACTCGAGAAAACTTTTAAATTGGCTGTCCAAATTCACGAAGTGGCGTTCGGCAAGTTATTTCGTCAGAGCGGAAATTGATGATGAGCTGGTTCCCATACCTGTAAATCTGAACACAATGATTCAGCTCAGCGGAAATGTTTTTGATAAATCAGACCTGAAAAAATATCTTGATGTTCATAAAGTCGCAATAAAGAAAGTAAAAAATTCCGAAGAGCAATGCCTGGCAACGGTGGGCAGGGAAC